>CAYYZJ010000140.1:0-2986 GCA_964475615.1 uncultured Flavitalea sp.
AAGAAGAGGAACCGCCGCTGAACAAATGGGAAATATCGCTTGATGCCGGCAAATCATTCAATACCATTCCGCGCTATAACAGCGCCACGACGCATACGCAGACCAACGGCTCTCAGCTCACCGCAGAGCTGGCCATTTCGAGGATACTCAACCACTGGCTGCAGGTCGGGGTATCGGCCATGTATATACGCTTATCTTACCAGGACGATGTTCCTTATCCTGGTTCAGCAGCGGGAACCTACAATACGGTATGGATGGGCAAACGCATTATCCCTGTTCAGCTTTTTGCCAAAGCCACCATCGGAAAGCCTGTTGGCTGGCAGTCGAACATATCGCTTTCCGCAGGCTATGCCATTCCTGGGCAGGCCGCTATTGAAAACAGCGGCAATACGCTCGACACAAAGCCCGATTTCAAAGGCGGATTCACTGCAGGCTTCCGGCTTGGACTGGCTTATTTCTTTACCAGCCATTTCGGGATCGGCGTTTCTTTTACCGGACAGTATTTCGAATACAAGGACGATACCGAATCGCTGATGAGCTACAAGCCTATCGCATTGCCGATCATGGCAGGAGTTCGCATAAGATTCTAGCTGTTTAACGGAATAAAGCTAAGGTTGAAGCATGATCTGCCTGTAAACCCTCCGCATCAGCAGAAAGCCCGCAGTCAAAAATCCCGCAACAAAAAAGCCGATGAGAAAATATTTCAACATGCTCGACCTGAGCGTTTTCAGGGGAAGAACAGGCATGTCTACATATTGGATCAACGGAGTTTCGCGCATGAGATTGGTTCTGGCTGTTTCCAGGCTCCTGGTAAGCTCGATGTATGAGGCCCTCAGGATCTGGATGTCGGTCTGCTGCTTATCCCTCAGCACCAGCGGCGCCTGCCTGGCCGGGTCGGTATGCGCATCGAGGAAAGCAGCCCTTCCATACAATATAGCATTATAGGCATTTCTGACGGAATCCGTTCTTTTCTGAACGAAGTTCAGGTTCTGCCTTGCGCGTTCGGTTTTGGTTTCAATATAATATTGCGTTACTTCGGCAAGCAGGGCTTCCAGGAAATATTTGGAGAACAGCTCATGCTTGGAAACGCAGGTCACGGATATGATGCTGGTTTCTTTTCCTTTTTTTTCGATCTTGATATTTCTTCCGGTCAGCGTTTCATAAATATTCCGGAGGATGCCGTTCTGGAACAGGACCGCTTTGCGGTCTGTGGGAGTGGAATCGAAACGAAGATGATAGTATGGGCTTTTTTTCATCCATTTATCGCGATACTCCAGCGAATCGAGGAAGAAATCGGCGAAGACCAGTGATTTTCCATCGATGGTCGTTTTGCTGCGGAGCGTTTTTTCGATCAGCAGTCTCGATTGCATCAGCTCTACAATATTGGTCATGCTGCTGAATACGCTTCCTGCTTCAGGAGATGTTAATCCCAGCTCTTCTCCCAATTCCGAATAAGCGTTCCTGGGACTTTGCGTTGCTTCTTCATCGAGCGTGAAGGTGATCTCGGCCACATAATCGGGTTTTTTAAATAAACTGTATATGGCCAGCGCCAGTCCGCAGGCGATTGCCAGCGGCAGGATGATCTTCCATTTGGAAAGAAGATAGGACAGCGCTCCCTGTATCTGAAGAATGATCTTTTTGGGAGACAATCCATCAAATACCTGGGTTCTTTCCATGTCAGTATTCGGAGTGATAGCGGTCATTTCAGTGCGTTATATGTTATGGCCATCATGGTAGCCACGCTGACGAGAATGGATACTACTTCCAGCGCCCTCAGCCTTTCCCTTTCGCGTTTAACAGGAACATAGATCTCTGCGCCGGGACTGAGCTTCGGATAGTTCTTGAAAAACAAAAAGGATTTGGTTCCTTTTACCGATCCGTTGGCATATACAACATACGATTTTTTTCTTGCCGATCTTTCACTGAAGCCCCCTGCGCCGATGATATAATCCTTGAACTTCATGTTCTCATCATATCTTACCAGGGCGGGATAGAGCACTTCCCCGTTTACCCTTACCGTCTGAAGCTGCCTCGGAATACGGAGCGTGTCGCCATCATTCAAAAAAAGATCATATTTGGAGCCGGGACTTTCCAATATTTTTTGGAGATCGATGCCTACATGCTCCGATGTTCTGCTTGCGCTCATCAGTTGACTTTGCAACATAACCTGCGACGCTCCTGATTCATAGCTTTGCTTGAGCAGGTTGTTCAGGCCCTGCTGGGCATTGGCCTGCTCTGTTTTGCTGAGATTCTTTGTGCGCACCAGCACGGCGCCTTTAAGATAAGCCTGTGATGTAAGGCCTCCTGCCCGTTTTACCAGATCGGAGATGCGGTCGTTCTTGGCTTCCAGCGAATATTTGCCGGTGTAGATGACCTCGCCTTCGATCACTACATTTTTTTGTACGGAATATCCGGGGGCAGGATGGATGGACACTTCATCGAAAGGCTGCAGCATGAATTTAGAAAGCCCGGCGCTGTCGCGCAAATCCGCGCTGATATCCTGCTGGAAGATCACGGCAGTAGGCGGATTGGCCGATTTGAGATCGGCGCCTTTGATCCTCCTGGACACTTCTATCCGGGTTACCGAGGCGGCTTCTTTCAAACCGCCGGCAAGCAGGATGAGGTCTTGCACGGTAACGCCGTCTTCATACAAAAAAATACCCGGCGAGGCCACTTCTCCTTCAATGCTCACATAATAACCTTCCTTGAGGTCGAACTTGGAATAAATGTTGATCCGGTCTTCCCGGTGAAGCGGTATGTCCTGGATGCTGCCGTTCAGTAATTTTTCAAGGTCAACGGAAATGATCTCGGGGCTCAGGTCATTTTTCAACCGGTGAATGGTGATCCTGTTGGTGAATGCATCTTCCCGGAGGCCGTCTGCTTCAGTAATGAGCTGTGTTAATGTCATTCCTTCTTTCAACTCATATTCTCCCGGCCGGTAAACAGCGCCTTTTCTGCCCGGCCATTGCCCGTAATAGGTGTTCGG
>CAYYZJ010000141.1:0-2883 GCA_964475615.1 uncultured Flavitalea sp.
GTATAACCGAGCTGGTTAATGCGGATCACAGTAATATCTTGCCCATAAGCTATCGAAAACAACAGGCAAAGGCTGATCAGTTTTTTCATGATGGATGAAATTACTAACTACTGCCTAAACCGGAGCAAACTTATTTTTCCATCCATTGTGCAGGCGAGCACAGTATGCTTGTCAACAGGCAGCATGCCGCTTACCAAACCGTTGGATACTTTATATTCCCAGATCAGATTGCCACTGGGCCGGTCAACAGCGCAGACCAGCCCGGAATTGGTTGGCACAAAAACGGTATTGTATTTTTCCGGAATGGCCGTGGGACAGATCTCATAATCGAGCTGCAGCCTGGCTTTCCAATCGAGCTGCATGCTGTCGGCCGTCGATGAAACACCATACAGGTTCCCTTCCATGGTCTTTACATAGATCAGCGAGCTGTCTTCCGAAATCCCCATCGATTCACGGACACGCACATGCGCCATTTGCTTTCGCCATATTTCCCGGCCCGAGCCTGCGTCGAACGCAGTCATATAACGGTCGGGCGCTACAATGAACACCCTTCCGTGCGCAGCTACCGGATAGCAGGCAGCGGGCGAATACATGCGGTTGGATGAACCATTGTTCCATTTCCAGGCCAGGCGCCCGGTTTTGAGATCCAAAGCATAAAAATCATTGGCCCAGCAGCCGAAATAGATTTTGTCGCCATAGATCAGCGGCCTCGTAACCACAAAGCCTTTTACTTCCGGAAAATCCCAGATCAATTGCCCGGATTGCAGGTTTAATGCCCGGAAATGGCCGTCGGATCCGCCGATATAAACAACGCCGTTCCGGATAACCGGACAGGCCACTACCGGCTTTTCCGTTTCATATCGCCATGCCGGCGAACCGGTTTTCAGCTTCACGCCATAAATATACCTGTCGGTAGAAGCGATCACCGCATATCCATCAGCGATAGCCGGAGTAGCGAATATTTTTCCTCCTGTAGCCAGTTGCCATTTTTTTCTCCCGTTCTTCTTGTTGAGCGCATATAGCATACCGTTAGTATTAGCACAAAGAACCAGGTTGCCTTTTATGGCCAGGCCCGATCCGATATCGCTGCTGTCCTGGTATTGCCAAACGGCTTTTACATTTTTATACATTCCGTTTACAGCGTAGGAAGGTCTGTAGTAATGCGTGGTATCGCCGGAGAAATGATGGTTATATAATTTTTCGGCAGTCCATCTTTTTATAGAATCCGTGCCCGGCTTTTTTTCTTCAAAGAATGCACTGTCTTTATCGAAGGTCACGATATTGTAGCCGCCGACAGCGGCATTGGCCCGCAGGTTCGACCGGCCCATAACCGCCGGAATGCCTTCAAAATTCAGGTGATGATTGTGATGGCCGTGGCCGCAGAGGATGATCTGGATATTTCTTGTTTTAAGCCGGCCGGTCACTTCATACCAGTTGTTCAGGGAAGAATCCTGCGGGTAATGATTGAGGAATACAATGGGCTTGTTCCTGTCGGGCATATTGTTGAGCACGCTGTCGAGCCATACGATGTTTTCCCGTGGAATCTGTCCGGGCCCCATGCGCATGTAAGGCCCAGAGGCGGTTCCGATAAAAACATAGCCGCCGTATTCAAAATAACAGGTTTCGGCCCCGAAAATTTTTTTGAAACTGTTGCCTCCGCTTTCACTCCAGTTGGCATCGTGGTTGCCGGGAATGATATACCAGGGTTTATTGAGGCTGTCGAGCATATTTTTGGCGAGCTGCAATTCTGCATCGGCGCCGAATTCGGTGATATCGCCGGTGATGACGACAAATTTCAGCGTGCTGTCCGCATTAATATCCTTTACTGTTCTGCGCAGGTCTTCCGCCCCAGTTTCGCTGCCTACGTGCGTGTCGGAAACAAAAGCGAATCTGAAACCCGGCTGCGCATAGCCCGATCCGGAAAACAACAAGAACAATATCAGCAAGTATGATCTCATAAAAGCGCGGTTAAAAAAACCGTCCCGCCCGGAGGCGAGACGGTCAATGAAAATTCTGTATTACCAGCCCGGGTTCTGCATGTTCTGCTGTATATCGGCAGGATACAACAGGATCTGACTGGTAGGGATAGCCGATAAATAGTTCTTGGGATCAATGAATGTTCTTTGCGAGCTGGCCGGATAAGGCATGATGTATCCGTCGGTGCTACGCAATACCGTACCATTGTCAGGCACTTTGGCGCCCAGGAAGGAATCGGGGTTTTTATTGCTGTCCATATAATCTCCCTTCTTCCAACGCATGAGATCCTGGAAACGGAATCCATCCATCATCAGCTCGGTTCTTCTTTCACGGCGTACTTCCCAGATCAAAGAAGTAACATCAGGATCTTTTTTGGGATCGGTAAATCCGGGATCCTGCGGGCCGGCCAGCATCATCGGCGCAACGCCCGCCCTTGCACGGAGTTTATTGATGGAATTATCCAGGTCGGCCTGCGTCATGGTGTATTCGCCCATCTGATCAAGTTCGGCACAGGCTTCGGCATAGTTGAGGTATACTTCCGCGAGCCAGAACAAAGGAGCGTCGGTGATATTGGTGTTGATGCCCGTTGCAATGGTCTTTAATTTATTGGAATCGGGCAGGAACTTGGTGGGCCTGTATCCCGTGCTCGATGTCAATCCATTTTTTACATGGCCCTTGTAATAAAGATACGTGCTGTCGATGGCGATGTGCAGGCGCTTGTCGCGGTTGGCCATTACGTTTTCTATCCCATCGTCGCCCTGGTACAGCGGTGAAAGCGTAACGGGCAGTCCATCCACACAGAGATAAGATTCCACTGCCGATTTGGAAGGCCCGTCCATAGCCGTGCTGGAATAAAGATAGGCGATCAGCGAATGCATCAGGTAAGCAGGCTCATATCTTTTGTAC
>CAYYZJ010000142.1:0-6619 GCA_964475615.1 uncultured Flavitalea sp.
ATATGGTTAAAACAAGCAATGGAAGCCAGTCGGCAGTCCAGAAATTTATAAAAACGAATTAGAAGAGTTTAGTTTTAAAGGGTACGATCAACAACGGCCGGATTTGTCTAAATCTGGCCTTTTTTAAAAATATTTGGTTTATATTATAAACTACTTTATTTTTGAAAATAAATAAGCCCGAACTTGAAACAGCTAACTATTCTGGGAATTTTATTCGCACTGCATCTCGGCCTGCAGGCACAGCATACCATCAGCGGGAAAGTGAAAGACGGCAAGGGTCATCCCGTCAGCGGGGCCAGCATTGCCCTGAAGAACACTTATGATGGGGCCACCTCCGATTCCTCCGGTAATTACAGCTTTACTACCACTGAAAAAGGCCCTCAATCTTTACTGGTAACATCGGTAGGATATAAGCTCGTTGAGCAACCCGTCAATATCACAATATCCAGTCTGCATCTGGATTTTACCCTCAAAGAGGAACCCAATGAGCTGAAAGCCGTAACCATTACCGCCGGTTCCTTTGCAGCCGGCGATTCCAAAAGAGGCGCTGTATTAAGCTCCCTGGATGTGGCTACCACAGCCGGCTCCAATGCCGATATCACGGCGGCTTTGAAGACCCTGCCCGGAGCCCAGCAGGTCGGCGAGCAGGAAGGATTGTTTGTACGCGGCGGCGCGGGCTATGAAACCAAGCAGTATATCGACGGAACCCTGGTGAACAACCCGTATTATTCCAGCGTGCCGGACATTGCTCAGAGAGGCCGTTTCTCCCCTTTTCTATTTAAAGGCACTGTATTCAGCACCGGCGGCTATTCGGCTTTATACGGCCAGGCATTATCTTCCGTGGTGCTGTTGGAATCCATCGACCTTCCTGAAAAATCGGAGATCGATGCCAGCATTTCCCCCATCGTAGTAGGCGCAGGCACACAGCAGGTCGCGAAAAATAAAAAATCGTCCTGGGGCATGAGCTATAATTATGTCAATGTGGGATTGTATTTCGGACTGGTAAAGCAAACGCCCGATTATTTCCGCCTGCCCCAGTTCCATTCCGGCGATGCCAATTTCAGGATAAAGACAAAAAGCGGAGGCATGATCAAATACTACACTACCTTCGGCTATAACCGCCTGGGTTTAAGAAGACCGGATATCGACAGCGCCGATCTCAAAGATGCTTTCGGCCTCACCAATTACAACTGGTATAATAATTTAAGCTGGAGAGAATACCTGAAAAACGGATGGCGGATGAACCTGGGCCTGGGTTACAGTACCAATAAAGACAAGATCCTGCAGCAGATCCAGGATGCTTCCAATCAGCCTAAGCCATTCAATGATTCCGTATTCTGGATGAATCTAAAAAATTTTACCGTCAACAACAGGCAGGATCTTTCGCAGATCAAAGCGGTATTCGAGAAAAAGCTCGGCGGCCTCAGCGCCCTGCGTTTCGGGTCGGAATATGCTTATGCGTATAATCCCATCGTGTATAACGATACGCTGCATAAAGTGGTCGACAATTACCATGCGGTATTTGCAGAAACGGATATCTATATCACCAATGACCTCGCCGCCAAGCTGGGCGCCCGCTACGAGCATTCCTCCATCATCCATAAATCGAATATTGCACCGAGGATCTCGCTGGCTTATAAAACAGGAAAGAGTGCACAGGTATCGCTGGCCTATGGTATCTTTTACCAGAAACCGGAGAACCAGCAGCTCTCCTATACCACCAATATCGGCTATACCAGGGCCACGCATTATATCATCAACTACCAGAAAATGACCAATGAGCGCATATTCCGCATAGAAGCCTATTACAAGCAATACAAGGAGCTGGTAAAGACCGTTCCCATCAACTATTATTATTTTTATTACAACAATAACGGCAGCGGGTATGCGAAAGGGATCGAACTGTTCTGGAGGGATAAGAAATCCTTTAAGAATTTCGATTACTGGATCAGCTATTCCTATCTCGATACCAAGCGCGAGTACCTGAACTATCCAACAAGGCTGATGCCTACTTTTGCAGCCAGGCATACGGCATCTATCGTTACCAAGCGGTTTGTTACCGATTGGAAAATGGGATTCAATCTTACCTACAGCTATGCTACCGGAAGGCCTTATTACGATTTCAGGCTTACCGGCGATAACAAATATATGATCGGCGACCAGGGCAAGACCAAAGACTACCACAGCCTTAATTTCAGCATGGAATACGTACCGAGCATCGGCAAGAAAAACCCCAAGACCTTCGTAGTGCTGTTTGCCAGCATGAGCAATGTGCTTGGATATAATGCCGTGTACGGATACAATTTTTCATACAGCGGGCAGGTAAAGCAGCCCATCGAGCCGCCGGCCAAGCGGTTTTATTTCATCGGATGCTTTTTAAGCTGGGGCGTTGACCGCACAGAAGATGCCATCAACAATAATTTGTAAGCATGAAACCATTCTTTGTTCTGATCATTGCATTTTTGATCTGCCTGGGTATAACGGCCATGGGTAGTGGAATCAATATCGGCCTGAGCGGAAAGATAGCCCTGGCCCTGATGCTGGTCTTCACCTCGATCGGGCATTTCAAATTTACCAAGGGCATGAGCATGATGCTTCCGGATTTTTTCCCCGCAAAAAGAACAGTCATCCTGGCAACGGGATTGGTCGAAATACTGGCGGCCATCGGCATCCTCATTCCTTCCACCGCAAGGCTGACGGGCATCCTGCTTATTGTTTTTTTCCTGCTCATTCTGCCTTCAAATATCTATGCCAGCATGCGCAGGCTGGATTATGAAAAAGCGGATTACAGCGGCAAAGGCCCGTCTTACCTGTGGTTCAGGATCCCTTTCCAGGCCCTGCTGATTGCCTGGGTTTATTTTTTCGTCATTAAACCAATTACAATTAAATAAATCATCATTTCAATCTAAAACCATCGATCATGAAATCTTTTATCGTTGCCGCCTTTTTATGGTTCGCTTTATCGGCCAATGCGCAAAGCGACAAATATGTGGATGCCATGAAAAAAACGCTGGCCTTGTTCGATTCCGCCAAAACAACGCAGGACTATCAAAGCATAGCCAATACCTTTGAACGGATCGGCGATGCTGAAAAAACACAATGGCTTCCTTACTATTATGCCGGCCTTGCCCTGGCCAGCGCCGGCTGGCGCGATACCAAGCTGGACAAGGACGCCAATGCCGCCCGCATCAATTCTTTTTGCGATAAGGCAGAAGCTATAGAAAAGAATGCCGAGATATACAGCCTGCGCAATATGGCCGCTACCCAGCAGATGATGGTTGATCCGCAGACCCGCTGGCAGACCTATGGTCAGCAGGCAGCCCAGGCCCTGGAAACAGGCATGAAGCTGGATCCTGATAATCCGCGCCTGTATTATCTGAAAGGCCAGAGCGTATTCAACACACCGGAAGCATTCGGCGGCGGCAAAAAAAATGCAAAGCCGATTTTTGAAAAAGCAGTCGAGCTCTTCAAAAAAGAACAACCCAAACCGCTGTATCCGAACTGGGGGCAGCCGCAGGCAGAAGAAATGCTGGCCAAATGCGAGTAACAGTTGATCTATGATGCCAATGGCAGGGATAAATGGCTCTGCCATTTGGCATTTGAATAATTTTAAAAAAACAAAACCATGGCCATTGAAGAACAATTCAGCGAGCAGGAAAGCTTCCTGCTCATACGGCAAATGATCGGCATCGCCAAGCAGGAACAGAAAGAGGATGGCAAAGGATGGATTTTATGGGGATGGCTCCTGTTAGCCGCCTCGGTATTTTCCTTTCTGAACATGAAATTGAAATGGTTTGCCTCCCTGTATATTTTCTGGACGATATTCGGCATATTTACGATATGCTTTTTTATTTTCAATTTTTGCAAATACTTTTTTTTCCGGTCAGGAAGCCGGGTAAAGACCTATACCAGCGATCTGCTTCAGAAGCTGAACATCGGCTTTATTATATCGATGGTTTTTCTTATCGTTGTTATCGACTCAGATATTATCAATCCCACTACCGGATTCGTCTTCATGATCAACCTCTATGCATTCAGGATACTGGTGCAGGGAACGGCGCTGAACTTCAGGCCGCTGGTGGTTGGCGCATTTATTTGCTGGGGCCTTGCTTTTTTCGGGCTGCTTATTAAAACGTTCGACGGCATTATGCTCGTTCATGCTGCAGCAGTATTGTGCGGGTTCATCATTCCCGGGCATATTGCCAGTAATGAATTCAGGAAAACAAAACAACCGGTTATTAATATAGAATAAATAGTGTTTAAAGATCTTGATCCCATATTGCATTCTCAGTTAAGGCTTGCCGTGATCTCATTGCTGATCGGCGTGAAGGAAGCGGAATTCACTTTTCTGAAAGAAAAGACCAATGCCAGCGCGGGCAACCTGAGCGTGCAGATCAATAAGCTGAAAGAAGCCGGGTATATCGATGTGATCAAACAGTTTAAGGATAATTACCCGCAAACCATCTGCAAGATCACTCCCGCGGGAATAAAAGCATTTGAAGAATATGTGAAGAGCCTGCGCTCTTATCTTGATGTAAGCCCGGCCCCCCGTCAGGGTTTCAAACCTTAACGGGGGGCCGGGGGATAGAAGTGATTAAACTAATCTTTGATCAATCTCATCGTCATCCTTTCAAAGCTGTTGACGATGATTTCGAGATGATATTCTCCCGGCTTCAATGTATGCGTTCCTTCGATCTGGTAAACATTGAATCCCTGGTTGGCGCGGGCCGTTTTCCTCATTATTTCATTGCCGTTGTTATCGGTCACCTTCATCACCACAAAAGAATTTTCTTTCAACTGCACATTCACCAGTATATCGTTCACGGTCGGATCGGGAGTAACGCTCAGCGAAGCCAGCGACCTGGAATTATACATCCTTGCGATCAGCACTTTTGAATACGTAGTGCGGCCGTCGGCATCGATCTGTTTGAGGCGATAATAAAAATCGTTCTTGCGGGCAAGGGAAGCGCGGAAATTATCGCGGAAAGAATAGGTTCCTGCCTGTTCGGAAACATCGGACGCCTTTACTTCTCCCAATGCTTCGAAACGAAGGCCGTCCAGGCTTCTTTCCACTACAAAATGATCATACTGTTTGCCTGCTACTGTATTCCAGTTGAGGTCGAAAAAACTGTTGCCGTAAGATGCATTGAAATCGACAAGGCCGCCGCGCAATACGATGGCTGAAGCGGAAGTGCCCGGATCATAATTGCCATTGGGCTTTTTTGCAAAGGCTCCGGATGCCGTGAGTACCATTGCCAGTACCAGCAAGATGTTTGTTAAGCTGCGTTTCATTTTTTAAGTTTCTGAGGTTATCAAATGATCGGGTACTGTGATCAACTTTTCAAGAGGGAATTTGCACAGCTATTGGAGAATGCGTTAGCAGCTAAAAAGGGTGTTTGTCTCGATCTGGGAAAAGCAGGATTATCAAAGGATGGTGATCCAAAGATAAAATATGGCTTTAACATTTGCAATAGTCCGGGCCATATTTTTTGCATTTAACAAATATCCTTATGGAGCAAGGGGATCTATCTTTTCATCTTCCACATTGGCCAGCACTACGGATGTCATTTTCTTCAGCGGGTTTTTATGATTTTCTTCAAACAACTGCCTGTTGCGGATAATATCGATACAGGTGTAGATGGCTGCCAGGAAAGAGGAATGGTCAGCCTTGTTTTTCCCGGAAATATCGAAAGCGGTGCCATGATCCGGGGATGTCCTCACCACGGGAAGCCCTGCCGTGAAATTCACACCTTCGCCGATGGCCAGCGATTTGAAAGGGATCAGTCCCTGGTCGTGATACATGGCCAGCACAGCATCGAACCTGGATTGATAATTACGTGCAAAGAAGGCATCGGCGCTATAGGGGCCGAATACCAGCATATTGTGTTTGGCGTCCTTGATGGCGGGCTTGATGATCTCTTCCTCTTCCTTACCGATCAGTCCCTCGTCGCCTGCATGGGGGTTGAGTCCCAATACAGCGATCCTGGGCTTATCGATACCAAAGTCCTTTACCAGGCTGTCGCGAAGGATATTCAGCTTGGACAGGATGGCCTCACGGGTGATGTATTGGGCGATGTCTTTGACAGGCACATGTTCGGTGACGAGCCCTACCCGGAAATTTTCGGACACCATCAGCATCAGCACATCATTGGCGTTGAAAGCGTGTTTCAGATAGGGGGTATGCCCGGTGAAGTTAAAGGAGCCGGATTGCGTATTCTTCTTGTGGATGGGTGCGGTCACCAGTCCCTGGATCTTCTTATCCCTCAACGCTTCCACGGCCGTCACCAGGGATTTGACGGCATAGCTGCCCCCGATGTCGGTGAGCTGTCCCGGCACAATGGCGATCTCTTCCTCCCAGCAATTATAAATATTCACCTGCTTATGGGCGATGCGGGAAAAATCCTTTGTGCTTTGATAGTTGAAATTGATCTCGGGAATGGATTTCCTGTAAAAATTGATCAATTTGTTCGAGGCAAATATGATGGGCGTGCACAGCTCCAGGAGGCGATGGTCGGAGAAAGCTTTGATGATCAGCTCTGTCCCGATGCCATTCAGGTCTCCGCAGGAGATACCTATGACGGGTCTTTGTTGTTGGCTCATTCACTTAATTTTCAGGGGT
>CAYYZJ010000143.1:0-4933 GCA_964475615.1 uncultured Flavitalea sp.
TATAATTTACTGGTGAACACCTATGGCAATGTTCCCTATACCGAAGCGCTGAACCGCACCATTCCCTTTCCGAAATATGATGATGCAAAGACGATAGTGTACGATCTGATCAACCGGCTTGATACAGCCATTGCGGGATTGAATACCGGCTATGGCTCCCTGGGCAGCTCCGACCAGATATATAAAGGCAATGTAGCGCAATGGAAAAAATTTGCCGCCACATTTAAACTGAAGCTGGCATTGCTGATCGCCGATACCGATCCTTCCACCGCCGCAACAAAAGTGCAGGAAGCAGTGAGTACAGGCGTTTTTCAATCCAATGACGACAATGCTGTGTTGCCTTATGACCCCAGCGCAGTAGGCAATTCCAATCCCATCTGGCAGGATCTGGTAAGCCAGGCCAATCTGCATTATTACAGTCCCTCTGCTTTTTTCATCAACACCTTGAAGGGATGGAATGATCCCAGGCTTCCTTTAATGTTCACCAAAGACCCGAGCGGAAATTATTCCGGGGGCATAGCCGGCGAAGGCAATTCTTCCGTATCGCTCTCCAGCTTTTCCGAACAATGGCTGAGCCCTGATTATCCCGGCGATCTGCTGGATTATTCCGAAACGGAATTCCTGCTTGCCGAAGCCGTTGAACGCGGCATTGCTGTGGGCGGAACAGCGGCCGAACATTATAATAAAGCCATCACCGCTTCCATCGAATTCTGGGGAGGAAGCGAAGCAGATGCAGCCGCTTATCTTGCACAGCCTGCCGTTGCATACAATACCGCTGCCGGAAGCTGGCGGCAAAAGATCGGCTACCAGAAATGGATCGCTTTTGCCAACCGCAACTGGGATTCATGGACGGAGATCAGGCGGCTCGGTTATCCGGATATCGATGTGGCCAGTCCGCCGGTGAGCGCCATCGGCAACCTGCCTTTGCGTTTTTATTATCCTCCTGCCGAGCAATCTTCCAATGCCGCCAACTGGGCCGAAGCGGTGAAGACTTTACCCGGCGGACAGGATCTGGTATCGGCCAAACTTTTCTGGATGCCCTGATAAAAAATATCCTTATTATTTTTATAAAAACAAGAAACATGATCAACAAACAATGGCTGTTTTCGCTCCTCCTTATTTTATCCGGGGCAAGCGCCGGCTTTGCACAAAAGAGCGCATCGCCTTCCAGTGATTATTTTACCATAGAGAGCTATTACAAGGTGAAGTGGGGATATGCCGATGAATTCATCAGCCTCTGGAAGGCCAATCATTATCCTTTATTGAAAAAAGCGCAGGAAAAAGGAGATATCATCAGCATCACCGCATACACGCCGCGATTTCACAGCGGGGAGGAAACGCGCTGGGATTTCCGGGTTACCGTTGTTTTCAAAAATGTAGAAAAGGCTTTCGATGAAAACCTTACTACTCCTTATAAAAAGCAGCTCTATCCCGACCAGGACGCATACGGAAAAGCTGAACAGCACCGGTTTGAACTGCTGCTGGCACATTGGGATATTGAAACAGCTACGGTGGAATTGTAGGGGAGATGAGATGTGGGATGTGATGTTTAATCTTTTATCGAAGCGATGATCTCATTCAGCAATTCATCCAGATCGAGATTGTTGTGCTGTGTTAGTCCCAGCCGAACGACGACCAGCCTTTTGGATGGAATGATGAATATACTTTGTCCTTCATACCCATTGGCATAGAACATATCCGCCGGAGCATGCGGATATTTTTTTCCGGCATTCAGCCAGAACTGGTATCCGTATTGCTTTTGCCGGGCGGAAGGGGCGGGACTAACGGTCTCGCTCACCCATTTTTCAGTAAGGATGCGTTCGCCGTTGAACACGCCATTGTTCAGATACAATAAACCGAACCTGGCCCAGTCGCGCGCAGTGGCAAACATATAGGACGATCCTACAAAAGTGCCTGATGCATCGGGCTCCAGCACGGCGCTGTACATTCCTGTTCTGTAAAACAACTGCTCGTAGGGAAAAGCGTAATAGAGTGAATCGCCAAGTGTATTCCTGATGATACGTGAAAGGATATTGCTGTTGCCGCTGGAATAATAGAACACCGTTCCCGGCTTGTCTTTCAGTTTATGCGAAGCGGTGAATGCAGCCATATCGGCCTTGCGGTAAAGCATGTTGGTGGCATCGCTGGGCTGGCCATAGTCTTCCACGAAATCAAGTCCGCTGCTTTGCTGCAGTAAATTTTTTATGGTGATGGCATGGCGCGGATCGGCAGGGTCATTCCATTCTTCAACAGGAGCAGGCGCCTCGATATTCAGTTTGCCCTGCTTTACCAGGATGCCGGTCAAGGCCGAAGTAATGCTTTTCGTCATCGACCATCCCTGCAGTTTCGTATTCCGGTCAAAGCCTTTGGCGTATTGTTCCGCTACGATCTGCCCGTTGTACACAACGAGTATGGCCCGCGTGCGGATGGGCATGCTGCTGTCGCGCTCAGCAAAACCATATTGTAATGCCTGCTGCAATTTTGTTTTATCGATATCGGCGGGAAAAGTATCGGCAATTTTATTACCCATGGGCCAGGCCATGCTGTCGGTATTGATCAGCGGTTTTACGGCCAGCCTGAAACGCCGGGCGCGAACGGCATCTTCGCTGTATTCATTGACGAGCGTTACGCCAAGGCCATTCCGGAATATGGCCTTGTGCCCGGCAAGTCCGAACACAGAGCCGGTAACGGTGGAATCGGCATAGTTCACCTTGAACCTGCCCAATCCCAACGGAAAAAAATTAAGCTCCTGTTTAAGCACATCCTGCTCATTCCTGCCTTCGATAAATACAGCGGAGCCGATCACTTTGGCTCCATATCCGGAAATGATGGGAAAGGCCCGCCAGCAATAACTCAATCCATATAGGAAAATTCCGGTCAGCAGCAACAGTAAAGCCCGGATGAGAATTTTTTTTGCCTGCCAATTCATCTTAATGTAAATTACCTCCCTATTTTGCTTTCACTGTGAAAAACTCAGCGCTACAATTGAGTATTAAAATTATTTCAATTACTCTTATATCAAAATGTTTTGCTCAATGAAAAAGAAAAATGGGATCCATGATTCCCGCAGGGAATTCCTTAAACAATCTTCTATGGCCGCAGCCGGTTTTTTTATTGTTCCCCGTCATGTACTGGGCCGCGGTTTTGTTGCGCCAAGCGATAAGCTGGTCATTGCCGCTATAGGAGCAGGCGGCAAGGGAGGAGATGACATCAACCATTTTTATAAAAGCGGAAAAGCAGAGATCGCCGTACTTTGCGATGTGGATGACCGGCAATCGGCAGACAGCCGCAAGAATTTCCCCAAAGCCAAATACTATAAGGATTTCCGCGAAATGCTGCAGAAAGAGCATAAATCCATCGACGCCGTTTCCGTATCCACCCCCGATCATCAGCATGCCGTTGCCGCCATGGCCGCCATGCAGCTCGGCAAGCATGTATATGTACAGAAACCGATGACCCACGATATTTATGAGGCCCGCACGCTTACGAAAGCCGCTCATCAATATAAAGTGGTAACCCAGATGGGCAACCAGGGCGCCAGCGGCGACGGGGTAAGGCAGTTGATCGACTGGTATAAAGCAGGCGTTATCGGCGATGTTACCGAAGTGTACTGCTTTACCGACAGGCCCGTATGGCCGCAGGGCGTAATGAGGCCCACGGAGCAGGGATCGATACCCAAAGAGCTGGCCTGGGATCTCTGGCTGGGCACTGCTCCGCAGAAAAATTATTTCGACAATGTGCTGCCCTTCAACTGGCGCGGCTGGTGGGATTATGGCACCGGCGCCCTCGGCGATATGGGCTGTCATATTATTGCTCCCGCATTTTCGGTACTGGAGCTCGGCTATCCTGTATCTGCAGAATGCAGTGTTACCTCAAGATATTTTGAACCCTGGCATAAGGTGTATGCTCCGGAAAGCGGCCCCATCTCATCGCATATCATTCTCACCTTTAAAGGAAAGAACGGCAAGCCCGATGTGCTCCTGCACTGGATGGACGGAGGCATTCAGCCTGCCCGCCCGCCGGAACTAGGGCCCAATGAATCCCTGGGCGAAGGCAGCAATGCCACGCTGTTCATCGGAACAAAAGGCAAGATGATGTGCGCTACCTATGGCGCCGATCCGAAACTGCTGCCTACATCCAAGACGGCCGAGACCAAGGTTCCGCAAACCATTGCCCGCGTGCCTGGCGGCGACGAAGGCCATTATGGCGCCTGGGTAGAAGCGGCCATAGCAGGCTATGGATCGGAAAAAGCAAAAAACCTCAGCTCCAATTTCGATGTGGCAGGCCCGCTGACCGAAACAGTATTGATGGGCAACCTCGCCATCAGGAGTTATGATATCCGCAAAAAACAGGGTGATGATTATGAGTATCCCGGCCGTTACATCAAATTGTTATGGGATGGCGACAATATGAAGATCACGAATTTCGACGAGGCCAACCAGTTCGTGAAAAGGGAATACCGTTCGGGCTGGTCGCTGGGAGTTTAGAGTTTACCGTTTACGGTTTGGAGTTTACAGTTGACATAATACTGTAGTAAAGCTCACTGAAAACCACAAACTGTAGACTATAAACTGTAAACTCCAAACTACAAACTGTAAACTGATTTTTTGAATATGAAAAAAAACAATTCTTCACGCAGGGAATTTTTAAAAAATTCTTCCCTGGCAGCTACCGGTTTTTTTATTGTGCCCAGGCATGTGCTGGGAAAAGGCTATGTGGCGCCGAGCGATAAACTGACCATCGCCGGCATCGGCGCAGGCGGAAAAGGAGAAAGCGACCTGTTTGAATTCTCCAAAAGCCCCAATGCCAATATCGCCTACCTCTGCGATGTGGACGACAGGCGCTGTGTTAATTCCGTAAAGCGTTTCCCCAATGCCAAGCGCTATAAGGATTTCAGGGAGATGCTCGATAAGGAGCACAAGCACATCGATGC
>CAYYZJ010000144.1:0-3653 GCA_964475615.1 uncultured Flavitalea sp.
ATCGCTCATGGAGATGCCGATCGTTGCCTTGGCAAGGGCCGGCGCATCATTGATGCCGTCTCCAACCATAACCGTCGGCGCCTTTGCCGTTAATGAAGTAACCTGTTCCAGTTTTTGTTCAGGGGTTTGTTCGGCAATCACTTCGTCTATGCCCAGGGCATCGGCTATCTGCCGGCATTTGGCCTGGCGATCGCCGCTGAGCAGGATGGTGCTGATATTTTTTGAATGCAGGTAATGGACAACCGCGCGGGCTTCGGGCATGATCTCATCCTGCACATCGATCCATCCCAGCAGCTCATTATTCCTGGTGATATATATATTATGTGTATCGTCGCCAGTCAGCGCAGCAGCCAGTTTATATGATCCGGCCTGATATAGATTGCCTGATGCGTCGGTGGCTTTCATGCCCATTCCTTTTATTTCTTCTACTTTGGCAAAGCGGATAGCGTCTTTTGTTTTCCATGCTTCTATAATGCATCTGGCAATGGGGTGGTTGGAATATTTTTCGAGCGAAAAAGCGATCTGCCTGAATACTTCTTCACTTAATTCAGGATCGGCAATATGAAAACCGGAGATCGTGAATGCCCCTGTGGTAAGCGTTCCCGTTTTGTCGAAGACCACCTGCCTGATATCTTTAAATAGCTCAAGACTTCTTGCTTTGCGGAACAGAACGCCGTTCCTGGCCGCTCTTCCCAGCCCAACAGCGATGGCCGCCGGCGTAGCAAGCCCCATGGCGCAGGGACAGGCAATGACCAATACGGCAATACTGCGCATAAGCGAAGGCGTTAGTTCGCGAAGGAAAATATAATTCAGGACGAATGTCAGCGCAGCCAGCCCCAGCACCGCAGGAATAAAAACAGCGCTGATCCTGTCGGCCAGTTGCTGCACAGGCGGCTTTTCGCCCTGCGCCTGTTTTACCAGGTTTACGATATTGGCAAGCACGGAATCTTTGGATGCGGCGCTGACCTGCGCTTTCAGGGTTCCGTCTACCAGCAGGCTTCCGCCGATCAGCTTGTCTTTGGCGCGCTTGGTCACCGGCAGACTTTCCCCTGTAATTATGGATTCATCCACGCTGGCTTCTCCCCACAACACCCTGGCATCGGCAGGAACCTGCTCGCCCGACCTGATCAAAACAAGATCGCCGCTGCGCAGTTGCGTATTTTCTACCGGAAAAATCAGCTCCTGGTGCTGGTCGTCGAAGGCGATCATATTGGCCATCAGTTTTTGGGAACGCACCAGTTTATCCAACGCCTTTTGAGTGGAATGAACAGAAATATCTTCCAGGTAATTGCCCAGGAAAACAAGGGTAATGATCACGGCAGCGGTTTCATAAAACAGGTAAGCTTCTCCCAATCCGAATGCGGTTCCGATGAAGCTATATACAAAAGCCGCTGTGGCGCCGAGGCTGATCAGCACATTCATATTGGGAATGCCGTTGCGGATGCTTTTGACGGCGCTGTTCCCGAAAAAATACATACCAGTGATGTACACAGGCAGGCAAAGGGCCAGTTGAATCCAGCCGTTCATCAGCCAATACCACCGGATCCATGGAAGCATGTGCAGCATTAATATTATAGTAAACGGCAGGCAGATGAGCAGATAACGCAGGTATTTGTTAATTGGTTTTCTTGCCTGCTTAACAGGTTCTTCCTTCACTACGCGGTATCCCAGTCCGGCAATGCCCTTTTCTATTTCCTGTTTGCTGATATTGCCGTTTATATCAAAGCTTATATCGCCGCCGGCAAAATTCACTTTCACATTGGTCAAACCCTGTTTTTGCAGGTATTTGTCAATGGTGAGCGCACAATTGGAACAGCTCATGCCTTCTACTTTCCAGTTCACTGTCTCCATCCGGTTGAAAGTGTTTAACCTGCAAATTTACTGAATCAACAACAAACTGTTCGCGGTCTATTATCTTTGAGCCATGGAATGGATCAGTAACTTGTCGGGATTGCCCGCAGTGGCCAGGGAATTCTGGAAATTGTTCGACAAGGAAAAAGTCTTTGCTTTTCATGGGGAGATGGGAGCGGGCAAAACCACTTTTATCCATGCTTTATGCGATGCCAAACAGGTAAGCAGCACCGTTGGAAGCCCTACCTTTTCCATCATCAATGAATATGTTTATCCGGACGGAAAGATTTTCCATATCGACCTTTACCGGCTCAACAATGAGGAAGAAGCCTTCCGGGCGGGAGTGGAAGACTGCCTGTATTCCGGCGATATCTGCCTGGTGGAATGGCCGGAAAAAGCCCCTGGTATTTTTCCGCTCTTCACCCTGCATGTCCATATCGGAGTACTGGATCGGGACAGGAGAAAAATTCATACAAAAGCCTCCATCTAAACGTTTGCAATTCAATTTAAAATTGTAATTTAACCTTCCGGCCGTTTTTTTAAGAACAGCTTTCAAGCCCTGAAACATGTCGCAGCAAAAACCAATCATCAGCACCTCGTTCAGTTACGAAACACTAGAAGAAACGCTTGATATTAAGCCAAAAGGCGGTCAATTGCATATTGGTATCCCCAAGGAAATCGCCTTTCAGGAGAACCGCATTGCCTTAACCCCCGATGCAGTTGGCGTGCTGGTCAGCAATGGTCATGAAGTGGTCATCGAGCACAATGCCGGCGATGCCGCGCATTACCGGGATAAGGACTATAGCGAAGCCGGCGCCAGGATCGTGTACGACAGGGCCGAGGTATTCAAGGCCAAGATCCTCGTGAAATCCGCTCCCGTCATTGAAGAAGACCTGCCCCTGCTGCAGGTAAGCCAAACGATCATCTCTCCCATCCATCTTTCGGCGCTCAAGGCCGAGCTGCTGGAAAAAATGATGGAGAAGCGCATCACCGGCATTTCATTCGAAAACCTGAAGGACGATAGCGGCAGCTATCCCATCGTGCGCAGTATGAGCGAAATAGCGGGCGGCGCCGTGATGCTGGTGGCAGCCCAATACCTGAGCTCGGCCAATCACGGCAAAGGTGTATTGCTTGGAGGCATCTCGGGCATTCCGCCTACCAAGGTCATTATCCTGGGCGCAGGCATCGTGGGCGAATATGCGGCCAGGGCCGCGCTGGCCTTGGGCGCATCGGTAAAGGTGTTCGACAACAGCGTGTACCGCCTCAAGCGACTGCAAAATAATATCGGCGTTCGCATATACACGTCCGTTATAGAGCCGCGCATACTCACCAAGCAGCTCAAGACCTGCGAAGTGGCCGTTGGCGCCCTTTCCTCGCAAACCGGAAGAACGCCGGTGGTGGTAACGGAGGAGATGGTCAGCAATATGCGGCCGGGCAGCGTGATCATCGACGTAAGCATCGACCGCGGCGGATGTTTTGAAACATCGGAGATCACTTCGCACGAGCATCCGATATTTCTCAAATACGGCGTCATTCATTATTGCGTGCCTAATATTCCGTCGGGATTTGCCCGCACCGCATCCCAGGCCATCAGCAATGTGCTGATGCCGCTTTTGCTGGAAGCAGGCGAGGAAGGCGGTTTTGAAAACCTGGCCTGGCATAAGATACACCTGCGCAGCGGCATCTATCTTTTCAAGGGAGCGCTGACGGATTTCCATTTGAGCCAGCGGTTCGATCTCAAATATACCGACCTGAACCTGCTGATCGCAAGCCAGCGCTGATCAGGATGGTCTCAGAAAGAT
>CAYYZJ010000145.1:0-4113 GCA_964475615.1 uncultured Flavitalea sp.
ATCCCCGGCTCCCAAAAAGAAGGCACGGGCCTGGGTTTGGCCATCAGCAAGGATTTCATCGAGGCGCAGGGCGGAAAAATTGAAGTGGAAACAGAACTGGGAGTGGGCAGTTGTTTTCAGTTCTCGCTCAGGCGCGCATCCTGAAAGGCAATATCAATGCTCAATTTGCTTATCTTTAATAAGCAATCTCCAGTCGCCATGTTGCCCATAGCCTGGTTGGCCATGAGTAAATGGCTGGAGAATTTCGCCTATCGAATCAGCCTTTCCTGGTGCATGTTCAGCGCGGCAGGCTTGCTGGTGTTATTGATCGCATTGGTAACGGTAAGCTTCCAATTGATAAAAGCGGCAATCGCCAATCCGGTAAAGAGCCTGAGAACAGAATAATTTTTATAATTCATCATACTCAAAACTGATCGCCATGTCATCACCCGCCACTCCCATGCGCTTTAGTGTATTGAACATATTCAAGCGCGATTACAAGCATTACGACGGAGTTCCGAGAATCAATATCTATTTGCTGAGGCTGCTTTTTGCCCTGATGTTCTTGTTCGTTACTTATGATTCCTGGGAACATATTTTTAACCACACCGGCTCCTGGGACAGTGTAAATGCCGCAGCCTGGTGCATGTGGGGTTCGTACTCCGCTATCTCCATCATCGGAGTGCTGCGCCCGCTCAAGATGCTGCCTATCGTATTATTTGAGGTCGTGTATAAGGTTGCCTGGCTTTTGATTGTTGCCTATCCTTTATGGATAAAGAACGAATTGATCGGATCGCCGGCCGAGGACATGACCCGCGTTTTTTTATGGGTGTTACTCCCGATCGTGGCCATGCCCTGGGGATATTTTTTCAGAACCTATATTTTAGGCAGGCGAAACAAAGAAGTATCCTGAGCATATAAAACAGCCCTAAAAATATTTTTCAACACTCAACCCGAAATTCAATAAGAGGTTTTCCCTTTGCGTGCGGTTTATCCGGTTATAACTGAACGAGGTGGTAAGGCTGAGCCATTTTTTGAGCTTGATGGAAAGGTTGGTGTTCAGCTTTATGATATAATCATCCCATGACGAAAGAGAATTTTGCAGAAAGTCCGAGCCGTCGATTACCAACAGGTTCCTGATCGCCAACCGGTATTTGATACGGAATGAATTCCGGAGCGTCTGGTATTTGTCCCACCCAATTTTCGGATCGAACAGATCATTGTTTTCATAGAGAATGCCATCGCTAAGGGAAAGCGTGGTGTTTTTTTTGTTGAAGATGAAATACCCCAGTCCAAGTCCTCCCTGAAATTGGTTATTGATCTTTAATGAATAGCTGCTGGTATAGGTCAGCAATCCCCAGTAATAAACGCGCCTGGCGCTGTCGTAGATATTGAAATCCATGACAGACATGAAATCATTGTTGGTAAGGTTGTGTTCCTGCGCTCCGTATATCCAGGTATTGGTGGTATTGATGGTCAGTTTCTTTCTGTTTACATTGAACTTTAGCGCATTGTTCAGCACATAGGAATTGCCGTCTGTAGTATTGTTGATAATGCCGGTAGTGGCGTAGTTGATATAGAAGTGAACGGAATCGTTGAATTGTGCGGAAGCACGATGCCCCGCTGCCAGTAGCAGGATGATAATTGCCTTTCGTATATAGCGAAGATTTATCACCGTTCAATATTCAGCTCCCTGATGATCCCGCTTTTCGCAAACACCGTATCGATCCGCATTTTCATGCGCTCGCGGTTATAGTCGGAAATGACCCAGCTCATCGGATAATCTTCTTCTTTATTTTTCAGGGAATCATAGAGACTAAACTGTATGGGCCGCGCCGGCGCGCCTCCGTTGAATTCCGTAAAGAACCGATCCAATATCCCGTTAGCCACGCGGGTAGATGAGCCCTGCGTGCCTTCCAGGGTAAGGATGGGCGTTAGCATGTCGTTTACCAGCGGATGCATGGGCTTTTTGTTGTTGGAAGCAATCACCGAGCCATTGTAGATCTGGATCAGCGAAAAATGCAGTTTGGGCGCATAGCGGCGGATCAGGCTGTCGCTGCTGTCGCGCAAAATGGTCTTCAGCTCCTGCATGTATTCCAGCACGATGCCCGATCCGGAATTATCGAAATAGCCGCCGTCTACAAAATAATTATTCAGGATATTTCCTGCGGGCGATACATAAGGAAATCTGGCACTGAGTACGGCGGCAGTGGCCAGGCGCAGATCGTTCCCGCCTCCGTATATCAAGGCGTTGCTGTCGATCAGATGGAGCATGTCGATGCGCTGGCTGCCTGCAGGCAGCTTGATGGAACTGATCTCCCCGGGCTTTCCGTCATCCACGCGCGTGCTGTTGATGAAGAGCACGGGCAGCTTCCCGGAATAATCGAACACTTCGCTCAGGGGTTTGCTGAAATAGGTGTTCAGGAGACTGTCTTTAGATCCCTGTGCCATCACCATTTCCAGTGCAGCGGCCCTGTCGTCGATGGTATTCAGCGGCACAAGGTGTCTGAAAAAATCGGGGCCCATCAAACGGCCAAGGGTAAACGTTAAAAAATCGGTGGCAAAAAAGCGGAGGCTATGCTCGTGAAGCGCTTCATCCGGATGAGCGGCATGCGCTTTCAGCAGACTATAAAACGCACAGTTGCCTACCGAACCTCCCGACGCGCCGGCCATGCAAAGCAGGTGGTCGGCAAAACTGTTGCCGGGATCGATGCGATAGCTCTGATCCTGTATCCTGCTCAGCATGCCCGATACCCAGTTGGCCGAACGCGAAGCGCCGCCGTCGGACAGCACGATGTACACTTCAAATTTTTCCTTGCCTGCCTTATCGAGCAGCCCGCGCCGCTGCATCAGCCAGGAGCGGAAATAGGTTCTGGAATCGGGGCGCTTGTCGAATATCTTTTCTTTGCCGGTGCTGAGCAGGCGAACCTGGTAAGGATCTTTGATCAGTCCGATCAGAAAGGCCCAGATCAAGAAAACAAACGCGAGATTGAAATGAATACTGACGGAGCAATAGGTGATGAAATTGGAGAACCCGATCAGGATACCGATGGCCAGCAGCACAAAAGCCATCGGCCCCATGTTGGCAGACAGCTTCAGGCTGAAGATGGCCACGCAATACAGGGTTGCCGCTGCCAGCGAAATGGCATTGAACGTATTGAAATTCGTTTGTTCGGCACCGTTATACCGGGGGTCGAAGGAGAACTGCTCTGTCAACCGCTGCCCGTCCGGCTTATGCATGGACATCCGGCGATCAATGTTTTTTCTTCTTTCGATAAAAAGTTTTATGGCAACAAGCTGTCCGGCAAAAAGCCCCAGCATTACCCAGGCCAGCCCATACGGATAGCGGGCATACCAGGCATGATAATTTTTTTTGGAGATGATAAGATATACCAACCATGCTGCATAAACGATGATCAGCGCCCAGATAAAAAAAGCCATACTCCTGTCAGCCGGCGGCTTTCCCCAGATGGCGGAAACCGCGAAATAGAGCAGGTTATGAAAGAGGATGAACAGCAACATAATCCAGGCGTTCAGGTGGTAGAATGCAGGCAATGCAAGAATGGCCATCTGGATGCACACAAAGCAATTGTAGGCGATCAGCCTGGGAAAATGGCGGTGCAGTGCGGCCGGGATATCGTCGTTATGTTTTTGCCGCGCATAGCTTACCAGCCGCGAGCTGTACCCGGCCAGGAATGCCCAGAGTGCAATGCATACGAGCGCCCAGAGCGCATGGCCGGTATACTCGCCCACCTGGATCACCACATCGATGCCCTGCTCCAGCTTCACGAGTATGAAATACATGGCCAGCAGTCCCGTGATGCCGGCAATATAAAGCCAGAGCGCTTTTAAAAAAGCGGAGATGGATAACAGTATTTTCACGATTAAAATGGTAAGCAAAACAGGACGAAATTCAGTAATATGCAGGTTAAAATGAACTTATGCGCCTTATTTTTTTTGTTTTGATGGCATGCAGCGCCATGACAGCCTCTGCGCAAGACCCGGAATACAATGATTACCGCAAGAAAAGCGAAAACTTTACAAGGATATACGACAAGGACATACGCAGCGACCTGGCTTCCTTCACCATCGGAGGCATTGAGGAAAGCCTCAACAAAACCCCGCTGAAACACT
>CAYYZJ010000146.1:0-3897 GCA_964475615.1 uncultured Flavitalea sp.
CCGGTAGGTTTATATTCAGGATTGTCTACAACGGGCCTGGGATACATTTTCTGCTCAGAGCCCGGAAGCTGCTGCTTTTGCGGAGGCATGGTTTGCTTTGCCGTTTTCATAATACTTCCTTTTCAGGAGCAAATAAAAAAACCATGCCTGCCCGATGTGGAAAAGTATAATGCCTTTTATTCAATAATTACTTGTAAATTCAGGAAAATTTTTTCACATTCTATGCACGAGAACCAGGTATCAGAGCGCGGAATCGTCAGCACCATTCATGTTTTAAAATCAGGTGAAATTTTGTCATCAGTTCAGGAATATATGAAATTTGAAGACCGGTTCAACTGGGTGGATAAAACGTATATCGTATCGAAGATCCTTGAGCTTCAAAAAAAAACCGATGACCGCAAAAGGTCATATATCGTTATTTACGAAGAAGGGAACCAGATACGTGAGTTCGTTAATGTAGACCAGTTCTTCAAGCCGCTTGCTTTTTATTGAAAATAAAACAGGGATACGAAAATGTTTGAGTGAACAATTGAATATCTAAAATATCCTGCGAAAAAAATTATGCCATGATGAACGCCGGATTGTTAACGAAGGGCAAATTTTTTATTCCTGCTTTTCTTCATTTTCTCCTTCGTCTTCTTCTTCCTCCTCTTCAACAATATTGTTGTCCATATCTTCTCCGAACAGATCGTTGTCGAGACTGTTTTCTTCCAGGGGTTCTCCTTCGCTATCGTATTTGTCGAGCGTAAGCTGGTCAATCGGTTCATCTTCGGTGGATTCGGGATCGAAAGCTTCTTCGAGCAGCTTTTTTTCCGTTCTGCTGACGTTCGAGCGGTTCAGGTCGCTGACGCCGGTTTGATCCTCGTCGGCAAAAACATCATTTCCTTCTTCGTCATCGGAAGCAATGCTGTCGTCGGCCATCGATCCCAGGGGAGCAGGATTGATATTTTTCTGTCCGGGAATATCGTCGGCATCCGGCAGGTTCAGGCTGGCTTCGTCTCCCTGCAGGCGTTTCTGATCGCGGGGATCATCTTGTATATCGGTATTGCGCCGAGCGGCTTTTGTTGTTTTTTTCATTGTCTTTTTGGAAAGGTATAAAAATTCCATGCCAAAACGATCCTCTGCGCGGCATGATTTTTTTATTGAGAAGGCAAAAAACTTCAGTGTATGAAAATGCTCATTCTGGCAACAGCAACCAGCGCTCTATTGCTTTTTTCCGCCTGCGGCAATTCTAACGGCAAATCCGGAACGGCTGCCGATACCAGCAAGCAGGTTATTCCGCCTCCTTCCGATAACAGCCAGTCCACCAATCCTTCGCTGGCCGATACGGCTTTTGCCAAAAAGGATTCGTCGAATAAAAAGGATTCTTCTCATCGTCATTGATTTTTAATGACTGATCAATTCATCCAGTTCGATGGTCTCGAGGTCGGATCCGGCGGGGCCGGTGAGCAATCTGCCATTTATATCATAACGCGCGCCGTGGCAGGGACAGTCCCATGTTCTTTCGGCGCCGTTCCAGTTCACTATACATTTTAGATGCCTGCATACGGGGTTGAGCGCATGCAATGAGCCGTCATCATCCTTATAGAGCGCCATGGAATTGTTCTCAAAACGCACCACTTTTCCTTCGCCGGGAGCGAGACCGGCCAATTGCTCCAGTTTTTCTTTTGAAAGCAATTTGCCTGCATATTGTTTCAGTACATCGGCGTTCTCTTTAATGAAATTGCTAAACCCTGCAACGGGCTTGATGCGGTTGGGATCGAAGATGTCCATGTATTTCGATTCGCGGTTGCCCAGTATTTCTGCAAGCACGATGGCAGAAACACTGCCGTAGGTCATTCCATTTCCGCCAAAGCCTGTTGCCACCATTATGTTCCCGTCGTGGCCGGGAAGATGGCCGATATAAGGCAGCCCGTCAACCGGTTCAAAATATTGCGAAGACCATTTGTAAGCAACTTCCTTTACGCTGAAATAGCGGTGCACATGGCTTTCCAATCTGAGAAAGCGGCTTTCCGTATTGGTTTCATGGCCTGTTTTGTGATCTTCTCCGCCTGCGATCAGGTAATTTTCATTGTCTACCTGTTGCGTTCGGTAATAGTGGTAGGGATCATACATATCATAGACCAGTCCCTCAGGATAATTATTTCCCTGCAGCCGGACAGCCAGGGCATAGGAGCGGTAAGGCGCGCAGCGCAGGTTCAGCACATTCACTCCCGGCGGAATATGTGTGGCATACACCAACTGCCTGCTGCGGAAATGGCCTGCGCCGGTTTCTATTTCCAGCGTTTCATTTTCTTCCACCTGGTCAGCACGGCAATGCTGAATGATAACGCCGCCTGCTTCTTCAAAAGCGCGCGCCAGTCCGTATACATACCGGAGCGGATGGAACTTGGCCTGCTTGTTAATGCGAAGCGCTTTGCCGAAAGGAATGGCCAGTGGAATGGAATCGCTGAATTCAACGTCGAGCTGCACTGTTCTGCAGGCTTCATATATTTCCTGCAATTCCTTTTCCTGTTCCGTACTTTGGGAAAAGAGATAGGCTTCCGTTTCTTCAAAACCACAATCGAGATGATAGCGGCCGATATTTTTTTTCACGAATCCGATAGCCTCTTCCGCTGCTTCCCTGACGAGCCTGGCATTTTTTTCCCCGAAATTTTTGATGATGGTAGTATAGGGAGTATCCAGGACTGTATTGAGATGAGCGGTAGTTCCGCCGGTGGTGCCGAAACCGATATTGGCCGCTTCCAGCACGATGCAGCTCTTGCCTGCATTTTGCAGCCGCAGTGCAGTGCTGATGCCGGTAATGCCTCCGCCGATGATCGCCACGTCATAAAGCATCTGGCTGTCGGCCTGGTTATCGCTATGGTAAGCATGCACACTGTCCTGCCACAAACTGGTCATGGCCCCGTCTCTTGCTATCATGGTGTTGCTTTTTGAATAGTATTTGCGAAAATCCTGCCAGCAGCAGGAAAGTATTTCGTTAATTTTAGTTCCCTAAATATTGTCAGTATGAGAAAATTGCATTGCCTGTTGATCTGCTTTTTCATTGGCTCTATGGCCGTGGCCCAGCCATTTGAACCCAACTGGACTTCGCTCAACACGCGAAAAATCCCCGAATGGTTTCAGCAGGCCAAGTTCGGCATCTTCATTCATTGGGGTGTATATTCCGTTCCCTCGTATGCACCGGTAATTCCCAACAGCGGTTACAGCTATGCCGAATGGTACTGGTACCGCATCCAGCAGGACAAACAGAAAGATTTTGTTGCCTTTCACAATAAAAATTATGGCGCCGATTTTTCCTATCCGCAATTTGAGCCGATGTTCAAAGCCGAAATGTTCGATCCCCAACAATGGGCCGAAGTGTTCAAAAAATCGGGCGCCCGCTATGTGGTGCTTACGTCCAAGCATCATGAAGGGTATTGTTTATGGAACAGTGCTGAAGCCGACCGCGACTGGGGCCATCCCTGGAATGCAGTAACGGGAACGCCTAAGCGCGATTTGCTGGGCGACCTGACCAATGCGGTAAGAAATGCAGGTCTGAAAATGGGTTATTACTATTCTTTGTATGAATGGTTCAATCCGGTATGGCTGAAGGACAAAAAAAGTTTTGTGGAGAAACACATGATCCCGCAATTCAAGGACCTGGTGACCAGGTATAAGCCTTCTGTTATATTTTCGGACGGCGAATGGGATTTGCCGGATACCGCATGGCATAGCCCGGAATTGCTTGCCTGGCTGTTCAATGAATCGCCGGTGGCCGGTGAAGTGGTGGTGGATGACCGCTGGGGCAGTAATACCCGCGCCAAGAACAATGGCGCCATGTACACCACATCAGAATATGGAAGCGGCATGGATGCCAACGTGGTTTGGGAAGAGAACCAGGGCATCGGCCATTCC
>CAYYZJ010000147.1:0-1816 GCA_964475615.1 uncultured Flavitalea sp.
TGACAACATTCACACAAAACGAAGCAACTTATTCAAACTCTAATGTTGAAGTAAAAGGAAATATATTTTTAATAACTGTTGTAACCGGTAGATACAATTACATTTCAGTAAGAAAAATAACCAATAATCCTTTTGGATCAATCGGAAAAGAATTTAAAAATTTTGATGAAGCCGTAAGAAACTACAAAAGCACTGAAATGAAAACCGCTTTATTAAAAGTTGAATTGGGCTTAATTTAATTAATCACCAAAAACTAAGCAAAATGACACAAATAAATACTTACGCAAAATATTGCCCCAACGTATTCATTGCTAAATGTCCCGAAAAACACGAAAAGGGCGAAACGATTATCTTAACGACACAATACGGTAGGGAACACGAATGTATTGTTTACAATCTTGTTTTTGAAAGAGACGGATTTTTTTACTATTCTATTGTTAGGGCTGATGGCTTTAACGCTCAGGAACGTGCAAAAGCAAAAGCAGAAAAATACAATACATGGGCCGCAAGTGCCGAAAAGAAAAGTGATCAATATTACGAAGCAAGCAACGAAGGGAAAGAATTTTTATCACTTGGCGAGCCAATTAAAATTGGACACCACAGCGAAAGAAGGCACAGGGCTTTAATTGAACGAAACTGGAATAGAATGGGCAAGAGTGTTGAAATGAGCAAAAAAGCCAAATCACACGAAAGCAAAGCGGAATACTGGGCAGCAAAATCCAATGATATAAATTTGTCTATACCTGAAAGCATTGAATATTACGAATACAAATTAGCTCAGGCAAAAGAACGTCATGAAGGCTTAAAGAGTGGAAAAATTGCGAGAGATCATTCCTTTTCCCTTACCTACGCAAAAAAAGAAGTAAACGACTTGCAGGATAAATTGAATACAGCTAAAAAACTTTGGGCATGAAAAAGAAAGAAACCAGGGGCGGCTATCGAAAAAACGCCGGAAGAAAGAAATCTCTTATTCCTACAACCACTCTTTCTTTTAGAGTTCCGAAGGCTGCTGCATCCGAATTGAAGCCAATAATAAAAAAGACTATCAGGGATCACCTTCAATCCATCAAAATTTAATATTGGGAAATTGATATTAGCCAGTTGTGGTATTTAGAATTTCATTGACCCATTCTAATCCTTCTCTGCCATCAAATGAATTATGGATTATGATTACACTATCGCCCTGCTGTTTCCAGTCCGGTTCGCATGGGCAACTACAATGCACTTTGCCCACTATGGGAAATTCAGAAACAAGAATATGTTTTCTTAAATCATTTTTAGGGTAAACGTGGTATATTTTATCCCCGTCTATCATTCTTACTCCATTTATACCAAAGAATAACTGGCATGAAGAAAAAACAAACTGCTAAACCAATGACTAAAATAGCTTCCATACCCAAATATAACCCCATCTTACCTAAATACAAAAAAAGTCTGATCTATCAAACCCTTATCAGTAGTGGTTTATTCACATCATGTGCGAATCAGGTATTTTTGATAAACTAAAAAAATTAGTACTTTTACTTAATGAATCCATCCTATTCGATTCCTGAAATTATCGAAATGGTAAAATATTTTGATCGGGCAGGAATGGATTTACTTGCGTTGACAGTACAGGAAGATCAATCACTTTACGATCTTCTTGATTATTTTATTGTCAAGCAATTAATATTTGTCGGCTATTCAATAGTCCAGCAGCGTGAGTTAGCTGAAATCGAAAAGCAATGAGTATCATTCTGTAACAGAATACTTTAGTATGCCATTTGTAAAAGGAATACAAAAAAAAGGCGGCAGGCAAAAAGGAGCCAAGAACAAA
>CAYYZJ010000148.1:0-3817 GCA_964475615.1 uncultured Flavitalea sp.
CCTGCTCATTGGCCTGAGCAGCTTTGGCTGTTCCGGTATCCCTGCTTTTGATCAGAACCAGGCTGGCAAATGGAATGGGCTGACCTGCTGCATTAATCAGCCTTCCCGATATTTGCGCAGATAGATCTTGAAAAAAGCAGCATGACAGAATAAAAAACGGAAATGATTTTATCATGAAGCAAATAAATAACTGCAGTAAAAATTCCCGAAACCGGAATGACAAGAGAACGGATATAATTGATGAAATGCAGCAGGGGCCGGGAAAGCAGGCCATATTACCGGTGATACCATAAAGAAAGCATCTCGTCATTTATTTGATGCTGTTGATACAGTAAACCGGCCCGATCGGGGAAATAAATCTACCTTAGTAATCGGTCATCATGCCTGTATGCCGTTCAACACATTCAATAAAAGCTGGTTTATCAGATATAAGTTCTACCATATTCCTTTCTGGTTTGTGTATCATTATATCTGGTGGGTAGTGGCGGTAGGCAATCCGGTTAAGGCATTTCATGCCATATTCTTCACTCCTTTTTTTATCAAGTATTTTTTCTATCTTTTTTTCCAGGCCATGGCTGTTTATTTCAACCTGTATTTTTTGATACCGCGGTTTCTGGAAAAGGGGAAACTCACTGCCTATATCATTTGCCTGCTCATCACCATTGTGGCTGCTTCGCTGCTGATTGTTCCGGGATATTATCTGATGGCTTATTTGTCGGGTAAAACAGTGAGCCAGATGTTGGGGAATGCAGAAAATTGTTTTTATCAGTTCATCGGCATTTCATTGCCTTCCACACTGGCCACCGTAACCTTTGCCATGAGCATCAAGCTCACGAAGAACTGGCTTCAATCGCAGCGCAGGCACCAGGCATTGGAAAAAGAAAAACTGGAAACGGAGTTGAACTATCTCAAATACCAGTTCAACCCGCATTTTCTTTTCAATACCATCAACTCCATCTTTTTTCTCATCCATAAAAATCCGGATATGGCTTCTGCTTCGCTGGCCAAATTCTCCGACCTGCTGCGTTACCAGCTTTATGAGTGCAATGACAGCCAGATCCCGTTGAGCAAGGAGATCACTTACCTGGAAAACTCTGTTGAGCTGGAAAAGCTGAGGCAGAATAATAATGTAGAAGTAAGTCTCGAAGCGGACCAGCAGGGGCTCGGGCAACTGGGCATAGCTCCGTTTATTTTGATGACCTTTGTAGAGAATGCGTTCAAGCATGTTTCCAAGCATGCGGACAAGCCGAACTGGATCAGGATAAGATTGAGAACGGATCAGCGCCGGTTGTATTTCCAGGTTTCCAACAGCACCATGCATGGCGCCAGCACCGATGTGCTGCGGTATGGGGGCATCGGGTTGAAGAACGTGCAGCGCCGGCTCGACCTGATCTATCCCGGTCAATACGACCTGGAGATACATAGCGACAGCAACAGTTTTGAAGTAAAGCTGATCCTGAACCTGACGGAGCTGATGATGCCGCAGCCTATGCAGCAGAGTGCCTGAGGTCGGAGGTCTGAAGCCTGAAGTCCGACTTCAGACCCCAGACTTCCGACTTCATTTAAAGCATAAACAATGATAAACTGTGTGATCGTTGATGATGAACCATTGGCCAGGGAAGGGATGGCCAATTATGTAAGAGAGGTCGATTTTTTGCATCTTGTCGAGACCTGCGAAAACCCGGTTGAGCTGATCAGGCTGCTGGACAAGCATCGCGTTGACCTCATCTTCCTCGACATCCAGATGCCCAAGCTGAACGGCATCGATTTTTTAAAGATGATCCAGAGCCCGCCCATGGTGATCATCACCACGGCATTTCCTACCTATGCCCTGGAAGGGTTTCAGTTGAATGTGCTCGACTATCTGCTCAAGCCCATCACCTTCGACCGTTTTTTTAAATCGGTCAACAAGGCCAAGGACTATTATCAGCTCATCAATAAATCCGGCGATCCTAACAAAACCGAGGCCGGCGACGATTATTTTTTCATCAAATGCGGCAGCAAATATGAAAAGATCCATCTCGAAGATATTCTTTATGTGGAAGGCATGCAGAACTATGTAACCATCTATACTTCCAAAGGGAAATACCTTACCCTGCTCAATCTGAAAGACCTGGAGCAGCACCTGAACAACCAGTCTTTTATCCGCGTGCATAAATCCTATATCGTTTCCATCAGCAGGATCGAAGGCATAGAAGGGAATGAAATATTCATTCAATCCCACCGCATTCCCATCAGCAGGAATTACCGCGAGCAGGTAATTGAACGGGTGGTGATGGATAAGCTGATCAGGAAGCCTTAGTCTTCGGTTTATCGCAACAACACCACATACCCCGAAATCATTCTGTTATTCCCCAGCAGGTCCTGATAATTGATGAACCATATATAATTGCCTATGGGCTGATCAACCCCACTGATGGTTCCATCCCAACCCTGGTATGGATTGCTGGTCTCGAATACTTTTTGCCCCCAGCGATTGAAGATAGTCATCCGGAAGGTTTTGATGGCCTGCGGATATTTTACCCGGAACAGCTCGTTGTGACCATCATGATTGGGACTAAAACTATTAGGCATGGTTATCGTCAGCGTTTCAACGACTGTGATATGAACGGCGGTTTTTATACTGGAGCAGGTTCCCTGCTGAAGCGCTACATATAATATAGTATCCTGCGAAAGATTGCCTGTTACAAAATGGCCGCTTGTATTCTGCTGCTCCGGGTTGCCGGAAGAAGCGCTGTACAGCAGATAGGTCCCTGTTTCCGGATTGGACGGATCGAGTGTGGCCTGGGTTCCTTTCAATACGATCTGATCGGGATATTGCGGTGCGTCGATCAGCAATGAACTGTCTTTAATAGTATAAACCGGGCTTGTTGTGCTGCAGTGGTTGGCATCATCAATATTTACCTGGTAGCTGCCTGCGGGCTGATCGGTCAGGTTTTTCTCACCAGACAGCAACTGCCCGGTTGGATCATACCAGGAATAGCTGAACGGGGAAGAGCCTTCAACGGAAAGAATAATGCTTCCGTTTTTTTCTCCGCAAATATCGGGCGCAACAACTGCATTGCTGATCAGCGGAGCGGGATCGTTGTTCAGGGAAACAGTAGCCACGAGTTGATTGCAACCATTCTGATCAGTGGCATATAGGGAATAATTTCCTGTTGCAAGGTTCTGAACGGACTGACCTGTACCAATCACCTGCAATGTGCTTTTGTCCATCCATTCAAAACTATAACTGCCCGAATTGGGATTAAGGGTATTGATGGAAATAGAACCGTCTTTCCTGCCGCAGGTTTCATCGTGCGTGTTGAAGGTGGCGGAGAGCGGAACTGCCGCATCTTCCGGAATAAAGAATGCTGTAGTGCTGTCTGTGCAACCTGCAGCACTGACTGCGATAAGACGATAATATCCGGATGCTGCATGCTGCAAATTCAGATCGGTGCTGATTACTGTTCTGGTAATGGTATCGATCCATTTATAGGATAAACCGTTTGTGACAAAAATATTCTGTATGCTTCCGGTAGCAGCCGAACATTGGCTTGGTGTGATCGTTCTTGCCGAAGTATCGATCTGAACGAGGCCGGTGCTGTTTATTATAAAACCGGTGGTGATCGTATCGCACCCGCTTTCATCCTTGAATTTCAATTGGTATTTTCCTCCGGGCACATTCAGCAGGTCTGCCGTATTGCCGACCACGCGCCCGGAACTGTCAATCCATTGATAGCTCGCTGTTCCCGTAACATTGTTGAACTGGATTGACGTGATGTTTCCGTTAGACAAACGGCAGGTAGCGGCTGTTATCTTTGCTGTGCTGATATTT
>CAYYZJ010000149.1:0-2603 GCA_964475615.1 uncultured Flavitalea sp.
ACAATTATTTTTCCTATCGCAATAACAGGATCGTATATGCGGGATATGAGCCGGATATCCGTTGGGGATGGAGGGATTTCAATGTGATCAGGATGCTGGATATCCGGACAGGGCAGGAGAGAAGGATCGGTTCCCGGTCGAAATATTTTTCGCCGGATATCAGCGATGACGGGCGGATGATCGTGGCCGTTAGCCAGTCGCCCGACGGCAGCATCAGGCTGGATATACTCAACAGCGAGACCGGTGCGCTGGAAAAAAGCATTCCCAATCCCGATCATCTTCTCTACACTTATCCCAAGTTTTATGATAACGACCGCATTGTGGCTGCGGTCAGGAATACAAAGGGCGAGATGGCATTAGGGCTGTTCAATATGCGCGATGGTTCCGCTGTTTATCTCACTCCGTTCAGCCTGAACGTGATCGGTTTTCCGTCCGTAAAAAACGATACCATCTATTTTTCAGCTTCCCGCGAAGACCGCGACCGTCTTTTTGCGTATACTGATCACCGTTTGTTCGAGCTGATGCTGCCTGCTGCTACAGGCAATTACCAGCTCCAGTCTGCAGCAGGAAAATATGCCTATACCAGCTTTACGGCAGTGGGATACCGGATCAATACCATGGATCGGGAAAAAGTGAAATGGAAGCCGTTGGCAGATTCCGAATGGAACAGCCCGCTGTCACCCATGCAAATTTATTCACTCAAAAAAGGGCCGGCCGACATTGCAGACAGGATCAATCCTTCCCATGATCCGGTAAAGCCTTATCCGCTTTCCTTCCAGCTTTTCAATTTTCATAGCTGGCGGCCTTATATCGACGATCCGGACTATAGCTTTTCGCTGGTCAGCGAAAATGTAATGAACACCCTGCAGTCGGATCTGTTTGTGGGTTATAACCGCAATGAGCAATACAAACAGGTAGGGGTAGACGCTATTTACGGCGCACTTTTTCCCTGGATAGATGCCGGCTTCACCTATACTTTCGACCGCAATGCCTTATACCGGCAGGATCGCAAGGTGTTCTGGAACCAGGCGGAAGCAAGGGTGGGATTATCCGTTCCACTGAATTTCAGCAAGGGAAAATCGTATACCAGTGTCCGGTTCGGGAGCGATATCGTATACAGCCGGCGTTATTACCAGGGCATCTATAAAGACAGTTTCGATAACCGCGGCTTTGCTTACGTTGATCCTTACCTGCAGTTCGTGCATCAGTCGCAGCAGGCCGTGCAGCAGATCTATCCTTCGCTGGCGCAGACCATCACCCTCATTTATAACGGTACTGTCAGCACTTACCAGGCTCATCAGTTCCTGGCATCAGGATATTTTTATTTTCCGGGATTGAGTGCAACCAACAGCCTGGTGCTTGCAGCGGCTTTCCAGCAAAGGGATAACCTGAACAATGTGCGGTTCTCCAACAGCTTTCCTTTTTCGCGCGGGTATAGCGGGGAGAATTTCTACCGCATGTACAGGCTGGGCGCGAATTATCATTTCCCGCTGGTTTATCCTGACTGGGGTTTCGGCAATATCGTCTACTTCCTGCGCATCCGCGCCAATCTTTTTTATGACTATACCAGGGTGCTCGATTTTTATACCAACGGCGACCGTTTTGAACCGCAGTACCGTTCCTATGGAACAGAGATCTATTTCGACACCAAATGGTGGAACCAGTTGCCCCTCAGCTTCGGCATCCGCTACAGCCGACTGATCGATCCTGATTTTGAAGGAAGGGCGCCCAATCAATGGGAGTTTATTTTGCCGTTGAATTTGCTGAGCAGGTGATATACTAAATCAAACGGGCTTTTCGTTCTCAGCAGAGCAATATCAAATTGAAGGTTTTACGGCCAATCCTATGTCATGCTATTCAATTCTTTTTCCTTTTTGATTTTTTACCCCGTCGTTACCTTTTTATTTTTCGCTTCGCCCCATAAATTCCGCTGGTTATTGCTGCTGACGGCAAGTTGTATCTTCTATATGTACTTTATTCCTGTTTATATCCTTATCCTGGCCGGCACCATTATCATCGATTACATAGCCGGAATCATGATCGACAGAACAAATGGCAAAACGAAGAAAGGATATTTGATCATAAGCCTGATCGTCAACATCGGAATACTTGCCGTATTCAAGTATTATAACTTCTTTATCGGCAACATCAATAAAGGGGGCTTATCTTTTCCATTGTTAAAAATGGCATTGCCTATCGGGCTTTCTTTTCACACTTTTCAGGCCATGAGCTATACCATTGAAGTATATCGGGGAAATCAAAAACCGGAAAGGCATTTCGGAATCTACGCTTTATATGTAATGTTTTATCCGCAACTGGTAGCCGGGCCTATCGAAAGGCCGCAGAACGTATTGCACCAGTTCCATGAAAAAAAATGTTTCAATTACAGCAATATGGTCTCTGGCCTCCGGCTCATGCTGTGGGGGATGATCAAAAAGGTGGTGATCGCAGACAGGCTCGCTACCTTGACGGATCCTGTTTTCAATCATCCTCATAACTACGCAGGAATTACAGTGGTCATTGCTGCGGTCTTTTTTGCTTTCCAGATCTTCTGTGATTTTTCCGGCTATTCCGATATTGCATTGGGAATTGCCCGGACAATG
>CAYYZJ010000150.1:0-2699 GCA_964475615.1 uncultured Flavitalea sp.
TTATTGTTGAACTGGGAGCGTTACTGCATGATATTGCAGATTCAAAATTCCATAATGGAAATGAAACGATAGGCCCTGAAAAAGCAAGACAGTTCCTGAAATCGCTTGATGTTGATGAAAGCGTTATCCTGCATGTAGAAAATATCATCAAAAACATTTCATTCAAAGGCGGTAAGGGAAGGCAGGAATTTAAGTCCAAAGAACTGGATATCGTTCAGGATGCCGACCGGCTGGATGCCCTTGGCGCCATCGGCATTGCAAGGGCATTTAACTATGGCGGATTTAAGAACAGAAAAATTTATGATCCCGATATCAAACCTGATCTGAACAAATCGAAAGAGGAATATAAGAACAGCAGCGATCCCACCATTAACCATTTTTATGAAAAATTATTCCTGCTGAAGGACAGGATGAATACAAAGACCGGCCGGCTCATGGCAAAGCAAAGGCACGAGTTCATGGTCAGCTATATCGGTCAGTTTTATGAAGAATGGGAGGGGAGGCTGTAAAAAAAGATCAGGACACAGAAAATGCGGGCAGCACAACACTGTATACATCATATTTCAATTCGCTCCAGGCGCTTTCTTTCGGGAAAGGATGTCCGGGATATAAGTCCGTGTTTTTTCCCGAGAATATGAGTTTCACTCTTATCGCTGATTTGCCTTTGGTTAATGTTGCAGGTATCATGAATTCATCGTCGCGGAACCGGCGATCGGAGGTCTGCACATAATAGAGGCGTTTGTCCAGCTCACCCGGAGGGTCTGAATATACACAGGTATTGGATCCGGCCAGATACTAGGTGCCTGCATGTTCCCAATGATCGTTTTGTCCTGTTCCCGAAACATATACTTCCGCCCGCTGATTGGGAAAGCTATAGTCGAGCGTGCGGCGAAGCAGCGCGCCGAGATTGTTCGGATCGAGTGCAGCCATGAACTCGGAACTGTCTTTTGTATGACGGCCGTCCTGCTGCTGCGCCGGATAAATTTCTTTTCCCGGTTTATCGGCGTAACCGGGAATATCATTGGTGTTCATGCCCCATGGCTTTACCGGAAAACTATCGATACCCCACTCATACCTGGAGATGATGGTATCAACAGCAGAAGCCTGCGGTGAATAATAGGCGTGCTGCTGTTCGCTGGATGGATTGCCGATATCGATCTCATCTGTTTTGATTAATGAAGCGGCAGGCAGGCCATACCAATAAGTCACCGATTCATAATGTTCGGCAGACAGGTTTTCGCCTCCATGTTCGAGCCGTATCAAAGCGCGATTGCCGAAGGCATCAGGTCGGCCAGGAGGAAACGGTAGGCCGATTCGATCAGGTCTTTCTCATCTTTGGCTTCTTTTTTATTTACAGCGCCTACCGGATGGCCGGCCAGTGGCAATGTCATATTTTGTCCGCCCCAGTAATCGCCGCCGCCTCCCCATTCTTCAGTACCGGTGCCATAAGCCTGGGGAGTTTGGCTGTCATCGAAAAAGAAACGCGGATCGCCTTCCAGCGTATTCAATGCGCCGTTATGGGAAAATATGAACGACATACCCACAAAGCTGCCTGACCATTGTTGCTTTCCTTCTATACCTCGTGTATCCAATAACGTTAGATCCTTACCCGGAATGGGAACGGGTATATCCTGATAGGTTGCATGAAAGTATGCACTCAGATTGGCCGGCAGCCGGTTGGGTTCATAACGTATTTCATAATCGATATTGCCTTCGTTGGGCCGGATGCCACTGAGCTCAACGCGGGCAGCCTTGAAGAAAGGCATCGGATAATAACAGGCGAGCTCTACTTTTTTGCGGGCATAGTCGTACCTGACCGTAATGGGAAATCCTTTTACGAGGAATTCGCGCTGATCGCGGTTGTATAAAGTACCGGTGCCGAAAAACAGGCATAGCGGAGCATCGACGGAGGGTTGGGAAGCTCCGTCCCACGATATTTTCAGCTTTATCCTTTCCAGATCAAGTGCTTTATCCATCGGCAGGCTGAATTTAAGTGCACGGATAACAGCAGCATTGGCTTTAATGTCAGCAAGCAGGATGCTCTCTTTGTTTAAAGGCAGCGAGCCGATAATTTTTTTGATATGCTTCGGCGCCACATCCGTTCCTGAGCGGGCCAGCAGGTCAACCGCACGCGGGTTGGGAGCCCGGGTTACATCCCATGTCTGTACCGGGCGTGAAAATTGCTCTTCGTTCGCATACAATTGATAGATATAATATCCCGTTCCATAACGGGTACGGCTATACGCCAACTGGAAGGACTTTTCAAAAGGGATCGGCGTCCAGACAAGATCTGCGCCTTTGGTTGTGCTCCATGTCCAGGCCAATGGCTGGGGAAATGGTTTGGAAGGAACGAACTCCGTTGTTGCGAACCGCTTTTTGGCATTCACCGGATCGCTGGTGCCGGTTTCCTGTATGATATTGTCTTTGCCGTCGGTTATATAATGCCAGGGGCTGCCGTGCCAATGGTTGGTGCGTATAAAATAAACAATCCCTTTTCCGGCAATATCCAGGGTGATGTTTTTATCTTCTCCTTGCATAAATAAAAAATGACTGGCGTCGGCAGACTGGTTGCCGCCAGAGCGGTCATAGGTACTGCGCATATATGTCCTTGCCCCGATGCGCTGCATATACCATTTGTTCCACATAAGATAAGCGTCTTCAGCTACAGGAAGAACGGGCAGTGACGTGCTCCTGCTTTT
>CAYYZJ010000151.1:0-2804 GCA_964475615.1 uncultured Flavitalea sp.
CTGGCCGAAACACACTGGGGCATCGTAAAAGAAAGAGCGCCGCAGGCTAAAATGGTTTTCGGGATCATTATGGGAACGGGTGTCGGCGGCGGCATCGTATTCGACGGAAAAGTATGGAATGGCCATCATGGCATCGGCGGCGAATGGGGACATAATTTTCTCGATGAATCAGGCGGCCCCTGCTATTGCGGCAAGACGGGCTGCGTGGAAACCGTTATTTCCGGCCCTGCCCTGGAAAGATATTATGCCGGCCTGAGCGGTAAAAAAATAAAATTAAAAGAGATCGTGGCCAACTACCGGCAGGGCACAGACGAAGCTGCCCGGCAAACCATTCAAAGGCTCTCCTATTTTTTCGGCAGGGCCGTTTCCGTAGTTACCAATCTGCTCGATCCGGATATTATTGTCGTAGGCGGCGGCGTGGGCAATATCGACACCATTTATACCGATGGAATGATCTCTTTGAGAAAGCATATTTTCAATAATGACGTCGATGTGCCTGTTTGCAAGCCCAGCCTGGGCGATAGCGCAGGGGTTTTCGGCGCTGCGGCTTTGGTAGCGTGAAAGAAATTGATTATTGTTAAAAAATAATTGAGCTTCCCTGACGTTATATTACCGGCGTGTTCCAAATCTTATGAAAAGAAAAACCATTCTCCCGCTGATACCAGGCTTGTGCTGCGTACTGCTTTTTTCCGCCTGCAAAAAATCCGAATCGGAGCTGATAGCCGAAAACTGCGAACAGATACAACAGGTAAAAATAACCGGCGCCAAAACCACTCCCTACTATGTGGGGGATACCATTTCATTGGCAACGAATATAATTCCTACAGGGCTGTACCGCTGGAGCCAGTCCAATCAGCCCAATGATATATCCAATGACGCAACCGTATTCATCAGTTCCTGCACTAAAAATGATGAAGGCTGGTATTATCTCAATGTAAGCTATCCTGAATGCGCCTCCCCCCATAATGACAGTGTATACATAACAGTTATCAACAGGCCGGCGACCGCTCCCTGCAGCCCTGCCGCCAATACGGTATCTTTCTCATCTATTCCCGATATCAATGTCAGTTGCAGCTTTGGAATCGATCCCAGTTGGGGCATTAAGACCCTTTCGGGCTATTATGCCATGGGCTATCCCGATTTCAATATTTATTTCAATCCTTACTGGAACAGCAAAGAGCCGGAGGATGGCGAATACAATCTCAGCCATACCATCACGTTCGACGATTACGATCCGTACAGCGTATTTATAGCATCTACCTATTCGAGCATTTATTTCCAGGCCAACGACGGGAAAGTATATGTGACGCATAAGAACGGCAAGCTCCAGGTTACCTTTTGCAATATCAATCTCTCGGGCGAGTGGGGAGGAACCGGCTATAATACCACGGCCACCGGAAACCTTACGGCGCCCTAATCACTAAAACCCTAATCATGAAATATCTTCCGATCATTCCCGCTTGTCTGTTATCGATCGCATCCTTTGCGCAAAGCAGTAAGTTCTCTTTTAAACTGGGCTCCGAATACGACCTTCCGCGCAAAACCGAAGACCTCGCTTTTCTCGGCAATGAAACGGACGGCATCGTGAACCTCTCTTCAAAAAAAGAAGAGCTCATCATCGTCAGGTTCGATCCGAAAACGCTGAACAAGACCATCGAAAAAAAGATCGACCTGCCCGAAGCAACCAGGAACCTGAACAATGAAATGGTGGTCGATTTCAACAACAACAATTACTATTGCATTTACAGCGACTGGGATAAAAGCAGCGAAAAAGAACTTCTGTACTATAGCAAGATCGATGTGGCATCCGGAAAAATAGACATGAACCACAAGATGCTTGAAGCAACCAAGATATCCGGCTCAGTAACCTATTCCGGCGGATATTTCGGATCTTATAAGACCACCGGCAAGTATAAGTTCAACTATGATGCCGACAGAAAAAAACTCCTGGTCAGTTACCGCCTCATCCCGGAGTACAAGAGCGACAAGAAAAATTATGATAAGATCGGCCTCTATGTTTTCGATGAGAACCTGAACAAGATCTGGGGAAATGAATTTACCATGCCCTATACCGAAGCCGTTATGGACAATTCCGATTTTTCGGTCGATTCCAAAGGCAATGCCTACCTGCTGGCCAAGGTATACGACAATGATTCCAGGAGAGAAAGGGATAAAAGCACCGGACTGCCTGCTTACCATTTTGAGATAATGAAGTTTACTCCCGACAGTAAAAAGCCCATCATCGCTCCCATCTCCGTGCAGGACAATTACATCAATGAAAGCTCCCTCATCGAAAATGCGCTTCATGAAATGGTGATCGCCTGCACCTATAGTAAAAAATACAAAAACGGCGGAACCGACGGCATCTTCCTGGCCATTCTGGATAAAGACGGCAAGGTGTCCAAATACAAGAACGGCTTTTATGAATTTCCCAAGGAAGAGCTGGAAAAATTTGAATCGGCAAGAAGCAGGCGCAGGATCGAAAAGAAAGATGATTACGAAGCGCCCAATATAAAAGTACGCGATGTGCTGGTTGAAAGCGATGGCGGCATTTTTATATCCTGCGAAGAATATTATGTTGAAGTGTACACCCACACCAATTCCTCAGGGAGCACGTCAACTTCTCACATGTATTATTATGGAGATATACTGGCCTCCAAAATAAATGCTTCAGGAAAATTTGAATGGCTGCGCAAGATCCCGAAAAGGCAGAAAGGAAATGAAGGCAGGGGCACGATGAGCTTCAAGCTGATCAGCGATGCTTCGGGTTATTATTTTCTTTATCTCGATAACCTGAAAAATCT
>CAYYZJ010000152.1:0-3821 GCA_964475615.1 uncultured Flavitalea sp.
GTAATCCCAATCCTTATGACGGCGAGCCGTATTATAATCTCGGTCTATGCCTGAAAATGCAGGGCAGGCCGGATGAGGCTTTCGACGCTTTTTACAAAGCGGCCTGGAATGATGCCTGGCAGCACGCCGCTTATCTTAACCTGGCGAGGATCGCTGTATCGAAACAGCAATATGCAGAAGCCTTGTCGTTCATAGACCGGTCGCTGGTCAAAAATGATCACAGCCATAGTGCAAGGCATATCAAGGCGGTCATATTACGGAAAATGGAAAGGGACGGCGAAGCCATGCGCCTGATCGCTGAATCGCTGGAGATCGACCCGTTTCATTTCGGCTGCCTGTTCGAGAAAATACTGCTGGAAAAAAAATCGGGTCAGCCCGGGTCGGCAGCCATCACATCCGGCCAGTTGAAAACGCTCAGCCGCAACTGGGTGCATAATTTTATTGAATATGCGATGGACTATGCGCAGGCCGGCCTGTATGCCGAAGCCATGGAATTGCTGCTGCTGCATGCCGAAAGCGACGACGGCAAATATCCGATGCTTTATTATTACCTGGGATGGCTGGCTGCCGAAGCAAAGTACATGGCAACGGCAAAACAGCATGTTGAGTTTGCCGCTTCCCTGAACCCCGACTACTGTTTTTCCAACCGCATTGAAGATGTTGCCGTGCTGCAGCAGGCGATAGCATTGAATCCCGGCGACTATAAAGCCTGGTATTATCTCGGCAATTTCTGGTACGATAAAAGGCAGTATGCCGATGCCATTCATTGCTGGGAGCAATCCGTGCTGATCAATGACCGGTTTCCTACTACCCAGCGCAATCTTTCGCTTGCTGCATACAATAAATTGCGCGATCCGCAGAAAGCGCTGGCTTATCTCGAAAAAGCATTTGCGCTTAATGATAACGATGCACGTGTGCTGATGGAGCTGGACCAGTTGTATAAGGCCATGAACTTTCCCGTGGCCACGCGCCTGGCCCTGCTTGAAAAATACCTGCCCCTGGTTGAATCGCGCGATGATCTTTACCTGGAGCGGATCAGCCTGTACAATCAATCCGGCAATTATGAAAAAGCAAAAGCATTGATCGCCGCCCACCGCTTTCATCCCTGGGAAGGAGGGGAAGGGAAAGCGGCGCTTCAATACCTGATCTGCCGGCTGGAGCTGGCCAAGCGGTCGATCATACAGGAGCAATACCGGCTTGCCCTGGACCTGCTGGAAGAAGCGCAGCATTATCCCGACAATCTCGGCGAAGGAAAATTGCCGAACATGCAGGAAAATGATATCCACTATCTGAAAGGGCTTTGCCATGAGCTTTCGGGAGATCAGTCCGGTGCCGAAACATATTATCAAACCGCCGTACAGGGAATAACCGAGCCGGTACAGGCTATTTTTTATAATGATCCGCAACCCGATAAAATATTTTATCAGGGACTGGCCTGGATAAAACTGAATGAGCCGGCCAAAGCGCATCAGATTTTCAACCGGCTTATCCAGTTCGGGAACGAGCATAAGGATGATAAAATAAGGATAGATTATTTTGCCGTGTCCCTTCCCGACCTGCTGGTGTTTGACCAGGATCTCGACCTGAAAAATAAATTGCATTGCCTGTATATGATCGGACTGGGATATCTCGGGCTCGGCAATCACGATGCAGCGGCACAATGCCTGCATGAAGTGCTCGGCAAAGACCAGCATCATCAGGGCGCCGGCATTCATGTAAACATGATCGGGTTTTTGAAAAAAATTCCGGAGACCACGGTAAAATGACTGCTTTCAATAACCGCTATATCATTGCCATCTCTTTTATTTCCGCACTCGGCGGGTATCTTTTTGGTTTTGATTTTGCCGTCATTGCCGGCGCACTTCCTTTTCTCAGATCGGTATTCGGGTTGAATGCCTGGTGGGAAGGATTCCTGACCGGCTCGCTGGCATTGGGATGCATCCTGGGATGCCTTATTGCAGGAAACCTTGCCGACCGTTTCGGCAGAAAGCCCGGATTGATGACCGCAGCCCTGATCTTTGCCGTTTCATCGGCGGGCATGGCCCTGGCGCCGGGCCTGGGCTTTTTCATATTCATGCGGTTTTGCGCAGGCATCGGCGTAGGCATGGCTTCCATGCTCAGTCCCGTTTACATTGCCGAGATATCTCCGGCGCATACCCGTGGCCGTAATATTGCCATCAACCAGTTGACCATCGTGATCGGCATCCTGATCACCAACCTGCTGAATTACTCACTGGCAGGCATAGGCGCAGATGCCTGGCGATGGATGTTCGGATCGGGATTGCTGCCTTCCGGATTGTTTTTGCTGGGGCTGATCTGGCTGCCCGAAAGCCCGAGATGGTTCATAAAGGCAGGCAGGCATGAAAAAGCAGAAGCCGTGCTCAGCCGGATCGGGGGCAGCGATTATGCACAGCATACTTTGGCCGACATGCAGCAGTCATTTTCAAAGACGGATGCCAGGCCATCCTACCGCGCTGTCTTTGCAAAAAACGTGAGGCCGGCCTTGGTCGTGGGAATAGTGCTGGCTGTTTTTCAGCAACTGTGCGGCATCAACGTTGTGTTCAATTATACATCAACCATTTTTAAATCTTTAGGGGCCAGCTTGAATGAGCAGCTTTTTGAAACGGTTGCCATTGGCCTGGTGAACCTGATCTTTACCGTGCTGGCCATGTGGCTGGTGGATAAGCTGGGGAGGCGCCCGTTGATGCTGTTCGGTGCTGCAGGGCTGGCCATTTGGTATATCCTGCTTGCCTCACTGTTGTTCAGGCAGGCGGCTACCGGATGGGTTTCCCTGGTTGTGCTGGCTGCCATCTCCACGTATTCGGTATCGCTTGCCCCCGTAACCTGGGTGCTGATCGCTGAAATATTTCCCAATAAGATACGCGGGATGGCTTCTTCGATAGCGGTTGTTTCGCTTTGGGCCGCTTATTTTGTATTGGTATTCACTTTCCCGGTGCTGGCTGAAAAGCTGGGCACTTATGGCCCCTTCATCCTGTATTCATGCATCTGCCTGCTGGGTTTTCTTTTCATCAAAACCAGGGTAAAGGAAACAAGGGGAAAAACCCTGGAAGAACTGGAAACGATGCTGGTGCATTGATGCGTATAAATTATGTAGATTGCTGTATGGAATCGCATATAGTAAGGATCCTTTCCATACAGCAGGTAACGCACGATGTAAAATGTTTCCGCTTGGAAAAGCCGGCGGGCTACCGGTTCAATCCCGGGCAGGCAACAGAAGTATCCGTTAACAGGCCCGGATGGGAAGAGGAGCGAAGGCCGTTTACTTTTACGGCATTGAACCAGGAGCCCTGGCTCGAATTCACCATCAAGCGATATGCCGATCACAATGGCGTAACCAACCTCATCCATCAACTGCAGGTGGGCGATGAGCTGGTCATCCGCGATGTGTGGGGCGCCATCGAATACAAGGGGCCGGGTTATTTCATAGCCGGCGGCGCAGGCATCACGCCTTTTATTGCCATACTGCGGCAATTGCACCGCGACAAAAAAATGGAAGACAATCTCCTCTTCTTCTCCAATAAAACTTCGGCAGATATCATTTACGAAAGCGAGCTTCTTGAGATGCTCGGCAAAAATGCCCGCTTTATTCTTTCCCGCGAAAACAAGGCGGGTTATGAAAGCGCACATATCAACCCCGAATTCCTGAAATCGCATATACCGGATTTCAGCAAACATTTTTATGTATGCGGCCCCGACGAGATGATCCGGGACGTAAATGCAGCGCTGGAAAAACTGGGAGCCCCTTCCGAACTATTGGTTTTCGAGAAATAAATTATCCCTCCATTGCCTATTGCCCATTT
>CAYYZJ010000153.1:0-6148 GCA_964475615.1 uncultured Flavitalea sp.
TGGCGCTGCTGACACTAAGCGTTCAAACCATAAGAACCGCATGCGATAATCCGGTGAATAGTCTCAGAACAGAATAAAATCATAAATACATGATCAGGAACTACATCAAACTCGCCTGGAGAAACTTGCTGAAGAACAGAACATTCAGCCTCATCAATATACTCGGTCTTTCTTTTTCCATTGCATTCTGTCTGCTGCTTTTTGTATATATCAGGCATGAGCAGTCTTATGATGCTTTTCATACAAAGAAAGACAGGCTTTACAGGCTCGAGATGACGAATATCTGGAAAGGCCAAGATGACGAAAAGCCAAAGCAAAGCCTGTTTTCCTTTCTTACCAAAAATGACGATATCCGCAAAAGCCTTGTCTTCCCCGTTATCGTATCGGGCGATATGCAGAATACTTTTCCGGAAGTAAAAAGCATCACCCGCATGCAGGGGCCCTGGGATGAGCTCATCAGGGTCGATAACCAGGTCATCAAAGAAAAAATGAGCCGGGCAGATGATAATTTCTTCACGAACTTTTCCTTTCGTCTGATCAAAGGAAATCCACGCACCGTACTCTCTTCGTTGAACAGCGTGGTGCTTTCCGAATCGGCGGCCAGGAAATTTTTCGGCAATGAAGACCCTATCGGAAAAACACTCTCTACTGCAAGCGATAGCAGCAGGTTGTTTACCGTAACGGGCATTGCGGCAGACGCACCAAACAATTCAAGCATTACCTATGGCGTCATATTTCCAATGCTCTCCGATCCGAACTATGCGGAGAATATTAAAGAAAGATTGAACCATAGCAACTGCGTGTATATTATCGAGTTGGGCAAAGACGTATCCACCCAACAGTTTGAAGCAAAAATGAACCGCTGGGCAAAGAGCTATTTCGCCGATTATCTGAAGGATGCCAAGGATGCCGGCGAATATCGTTCCTTCCTTTCGCTGCGGCCACTGGCCGATTGCCATTACAATGTATCTTTTCCCTGGGGCCATTATACGGATATGAAAAATATTTACCAGCTTTCCTGCCTGGTAGCTATCATCCTGCTTATTGCTTCGCTTAACTATGTGCTGCTCGCCATTTCCAATGCAGCGGCGCGCTCGCAGGAAGTGGGATTAAGAAAAGTGCTGGGCTCGAACAGGATGCTCATCATCCTGCAATTCTGGGTGGAGACGCAGATATTAGTGATACTGGCAGCGTTTGTGGGACTGGTGCTTGCGCATGCATTCCTTCCGCTGTTCAACCAGGCCATCGGCAGCGAGCTCGGCGCCGCAGCGCTTTTTTCCGGTGAAATGATCCTGGCCGTACTGGCGCTTTGCCTGATCCTGGGCATACTGGCCGGATACTATCCTGCCTGGCTGTTCTCAAAAAGCAAACCCGTTTCCGTGCTCAAAAGCTTCGGCACATTTAAAATAAACCCGCGGTTCTCGAAAGTGCTGGTCGTGCTGCAGTATACGGCCTGTGTGGTGCTGATGATCGCCGCTTTTGTCGTGAACAGGCAAATGCAATATATCAGCAATAAAGACCTCGGGTTCGATAAAGAGCAGGTGCTGATCGTGGATAATCCCGTCTTCGATTTTGATTTTAGAAAGAAACTGAAAGACCGCCTCTACGCCTTTGCCGGCGCAGAACCCGCCATCCTGCAATATTCGGCAATGAACGGGGGACTGGACGGCGCCGGAAATCACAACCGGTTTATCCTGAATGGTCAGCCGCAATGGCTCATGCAGGTAAGTGTAGACTATAATTATTTTGAGCTGCTTGGATTAAAATTCGTGCTCGGCCGTTCATTCTCTCCTCAATTTTCGTCAGATACCATCAGTACGGTCAGGGCATCGGTAGTAAACGAAACGCTGTTCAGGATGCTGGGTAAGCAAGCTAAGCTGGGTGTTTACAATGAAGCTATCCGGTCTACGATCGTAGGCGTAGTGAAGGATTACCATTTTGCCAGCCTTACCGAAAAAATAGAACCGGAGCAACACATGCTGCAGCCTAAATATGTTTTCCGGTTCTTATTTAAAGTAAGAGCAGGAAAAATGCAGCAGGTCATCGCCAGAATGGAAAAGGAATGGAAGAACATCACCGGCAATTATCCCTTCGAATATACTTTCCTCGATGAAAGCCTCGCCAAAATGTATGAACCCGAAATGCGCTGGCAGAAGACCGTACAGGCTTCCTGCTTTTTCGCCATCCTCATCGCCTGCATGGGCTTGTTCGGCCTCTCTGCCATCAATGCCGCCAACCGTACCAAGGAGATCGGCATCCGGAAAGTGCTTGGAGCAAGCGTGAAAGATATCGTCGCTTCGCTGTCGAAAGGTTTTCTGTTGCTGGTTGCATTGGCTATCCTGATCGCCATGCCGCTCGGCTGGTGGCTCATGAACAAATGGCTGCAGGATTTCGCGTACCGCATCAACCTGGGCTGGGGGCTTTTTGCAGCAGCGGCAGTAACAGCACTGCTCATCGCACTGCTTACCGTAAGCATCCAGGCTTTCAAGGCAGCATCGGCCAACCCGGTGAAATCATTGAGGACGGAATGAACGATGTTCAGGTGAAAACACCTGCTCTACGGGCGAAAAAACTTACCGCTTTACCCGAAAATACACATTGACGCGGTTGATGATGGTTGGTAGATTTGCATTTGTGAAACCTTAAACACCATCATTATGCGAAAAATCAAACGGGCCTTATTCGAGTTTGTATATATGTCCAGTTGCATACTGGCCTGCCAGGTCATTCTTATTGACCTGGAATTGGCCACCAATAAATCCATTGGAGGAAAATACCTGACTGCTGCCGTTCTCGGATCATTCTGGGCCGTTTCCCAATGGTATAAGCTGGAAACCGGGCGGAAAAAATCGAATGATGATCCTATTCAGGAAAGACATTGATCAATGATCGGCCCGCATCGATGAATGTGCAGGCCGTCCTGAAAATTGTTATTTCATGCTTCGCCTGTTCCTGTTTTGAACTGTATCAAAACCGGACAACTCCTGTATCAGAAGCGGACTACTTCCCGGGTTTTGGGCTCTTATCCCATTGTAAATCACTGACATTGCATTTCCGGCATGTGATTTAGTCAATAGGCAATGGCTATAACAAATATATTTGCCGCTGATGTGCAACACTGCAAAGAAATGTTGGACATTAACTAGAAATTTAAGAAAATGATACAACTACAACACATTTCAAAATGGATCACCATCGGCAGCGCAAGGACGTTTATTCTGAAAGATATCAATCTCGAGGTGAAAGAAGGTGAATTCATTTCCATCATGGGGCCTTCCGGTTCCGGCAAATCCACTTTGCTGAACATCATCGGCATGCTCGACGAACCCTCCGAAGGCATTTACCATTTTATGGAGCATGATGTTTATAAATTAAGAGAGAAACAGCGTTCGCAATTGTACAAGACCCATATCGGGTTCGTATTCCAGGCCTATCACCTGATCGACGAGCTTACGGTATATGAAAATATCGAAACACCCCTGATCTACCAGGATGTCAAGGCATCTGAACGCAAAGCCATTGTAGCGGATATCCTCGACCGTTTCCAGATCGTGGGCAAAAAAGATCTTTTCCCTACGCAGCTCTCGGGCGGTCAGCAGCAACTGGTGGGTATTGCCAGGGCACTGGTGGCCAAGCCCAAGCTCATCCTTGCCGATGAGCCCACCGGCAACCTCAACTCCAAGCAGGGCGAAGAGATCATGGAACTGTTCAAGAAACTGAACCGGGAAGACGGAGTGACGATCATGCAGGTAACCCATTCGGAAAAAAATGCAGCCTATGGCTCGCATATCATTCACCTGCTCGACGGCAGGATAGAGAAAAATGAAAACGTATAGCGTCGTGAGGCGTGAGTCGTGAGGCGTCAGTCGTGAGGCGTGAATCGTGAGACGTGAATCGTGAGGCGTGAATCGTGAGACGTGAATCGTGAGACGTGAGGCGTGAATCGTGAGACGTGAGGCGTGAATCGTGAGGCGTGAGGCGTGAATCGTCAGTCATAAGACCTCACTCACGCTTCACGATTCACGACTGACGATTCACGATTAAGGACATCTAATAAATAAAAAAAATCTCTCAACAGATCGATTATGCCAAAGCAGATCATTTTTTTTCTTTTGATTGTTTCTTTTGCTATCGGCGGCCGGGCGCAGGAAAGATCCGGCAATATCCTTACCCTGAAGCAATGCGTGGATACAGCCATCAAGTACAACCTGCAGGTAGAACAGAATGAAACGCAAATGCAGGCCAGCCGGGTAAACTGGCAGCAGGCCATGTTCAACCTGCTTCCTACCATCAATGCCAGTGGCACGCAGGGGATCAATTTCGGAAGAAGCATTAATCCCTATACCAACCAGTACATCAACCAGCGGATCAATACCGGCAACTACGGATTGAGCACCGGCCTCACGTTGTTCAGCGGCCTGCAGTTGCAGAACGCCATCAAGCAAAACGCCTATGCTTATGATGCCAGCAAAATGGACTGGCAGCAGCAGAAAGACAATATCACCCTCAATGTGATCCTGGCCTATGTGCAGGTGCTCAGCAATCAGGATATACTGGATGTCAGCCGCAGGCAGGCCGATGTGGATTCGCAGCAGGTGGAACGGCTGAAGGCGCAGAATGAATACGGCGCCATCGCTCCCTCAACACTCTATGACCTGCAAGGCCAGTACGCCAGCGACCTCGTGAATATCGTGAACAACGTCAATATACTGGAAGCATCCAAAGTGTCCCTTTTCCAGATATTGAACATCCCGTACAATAGAAATGTGCAGTTTGAACGCTTTCCGCTCGATATCCCTGTTGCTGAATATCCCGCCAATTCCGACAGCATTTATCAAACGGCACTGGCCTTTATGCCTTCTATAAAAGCAGCCGACCTCAGGGTCAAATCGTATGAAAAAGCGCTGAAAGTGGCCAGGGGCCAGTATTACCCTACTTTGTCCTTTTATGGAAGCGTAAGCACGAACTATTCGGATGCCGCCACGACCAATGTATATGGCAGCGAGATCATCGTTCCCTCCACTACCGATTATGTTACGGTTGGCGGAGCGGATTATTATATCAATTCAAAACAGCAGACCGTTACCCAGCAGAAGATCGCTTTCGGCGATCAGTTCAAGAATAACCGCTATACTCAGATCGGGCTTCAGTTGAATGTTCCCATTCTCAATTATCTCAGAACAAGGAACAATGTGAAGCTGGCCAAGATCAATCTGAAGAACTATCAGAATATGGCCACGGCTACGCGCAACCAGTTGCAGCAAAATGTGGAAGTGGCTTTTCAGAACATGGTCGCGGCTTACGGGCAATATAAATCCTACAGGGATCAGGTAACCGCTTACCAGCTTTCGTTTGAAGCGGCCGAAGCCAAATTTAATGCAGGCGCCATCACTTCGGTGGATTATGTGATTGCCAAGAACAATGTAGACAGGGCCAATATCAATCTTACCGAAGCCAGGTACAATTATATTTTCAGGACAAAGATCCTGGATTATTATCAGGGAAGGCTGACCTGGTAATCTATAATCCGCAAACGGTTTCCATCCAGTTTTGCAGATGAGCCGAGATCTTTTCCGCTTCCACCATAAACCCGTCGTGGCCGTATGCAGAATCGATCTCGATCAGCCGGGCATGAGGCAGGTGGTTGGCCATAAAACGCTGTTCTTCCACAGGACAAAGAATATCGCTGCTGATGCCGATGATCAGCGTGTTTTGCTGCATGGACTGCAGCACCGCCTCTGTTTTTCCACCCCTTCCCCTGGCAAGGCGATGGCTGTCCATCGCCTTGGTGAGCAGCCAGTAGCTGAATGCATTGAACCGGCTCACCAGCTTGTCGCCCTGGTAATTGATATAGGATGATGCCTTGTAATGATCCAGCTTTTCGGCGTCGGGATCGGTTTGCTTGCGCGAGAAGATGCTGTAATTGCGATAGGTGAGGATGCCGACGGCGCGGGCTGCTTTCAGTCCCTTTTTACCTGCATCGGGCGAAGGATCGCGCCAGCCGGGATCGGCTTCGATGGCCAGCCGCTGCGCCGTATGCACGGCAATGCCCCAGGCGCTTTCGGCAGATGAAGTGGCGATAAGAAAAAGATTTTCGACAATATCTTTTTCCATCACCGCCCATTCCATGGCCTGGTAGCCGCCCATA
>CAYYZJ010000154.1:0-9563 GCA_964475615.1 uncultured Flavitalea sp.
GCCTATTCGGAGCTGAAGAATTATCTGATCATCCGCGCCCCGTTCAATGGAGTGATCACCGCACGCAACATCGATGCAGGCGCCCTGGTAGGGAGCAGCAATGCCAGGCCCATGCTGACGGTAGAAAACACCAGCGCATTGCGGTTGAGGCTTCCTGTTCCCGAAGCATATACCACCGCCATTCCCGACAGCTCATTCATCCGTTTTACGGTAGATGCAGCGCCGGATCTTACTTACAGAGCTTTCTTTTCAAGAAAAGCCGGCGCATTGAACCTGGCCAACCGCACCGAAACATGGGAATACATCTATAAAAATAACGGTCAACTGAAATCAGGGATGTTCGCCAATGCCTTTATCCAACTGAAAAGAAAAGACCCTTCCTTTCTTGTTCCTGCTTCTGCCGTGGTCACCAACCAGGAAAAACGGTTTGTGGTCCGTTCAAACAACGGCGTGGTGGAATGGGTGGATGTAAGGACCGGCATGGCATCGGGCGATAAGCTGGAGATCTTCGGCAGCCTGAAAGAAGGAGACCTGCTGCTGATGCGCGCTTCGGACGAATTGAAGCCGGGCATGAAAATAACTCCCAGAATGGCAGCCAAAAATTAAGCATCGATTTGCGGATGATAAATATCAATCAACCTGCTAATGCCCGTCATAATTAAGGCTGGATGCAATTGCCATATTTGTGTCCTAAATAATTTGTTATGGCATATACAATCTCCAATTATCAGCATGCCCGTTTGGCTCGTCCGGCTTCAAAAAAAATATCGGCATTAAGCCGTTTTTTAAAATGGGCAGACAGTCAGGATAAACCAAATCATGTGGGCTGGGTAGGAATATCCGTAATGGCAGTAGCAGCCGTATTCTTTCCCGCAACGATGGCTGTTATTCTGCTCAACGGCGCGCTTTTCGGATTGATCATCGCTGCAATGGCGTCTTTTGTAATGATAGTGGTTGCCAACCTGGCTGCACTGCCTACCAGGTATACCATCCCCTTGCTTTTGCTTGGCATATTGGCCGACGTGGTGATCGCAATCATTGCCTTTCTTTAATCATCTTCAAAATGCACAGTCATGAAAAAAATACTTTTTCTCTGCGACGGGAATAATTTTCCCGAAGGAGCGTTCCGGTTCATCAAACAATTGCGCGAAACGGAACCGGTATTTGTAAAAGGGATCTTCTCCACGCCCATCGACTACGACCAGTTGGTATCCGTAAGCTATATTCCCATTGCCGAGCCTTATGTAAAGCTCAAGGAAGAAGAAAAAAGGCTGGTGGAAAAAACCAAAGAACGGTTTGTACAGGAATGCCAGCTGGCAAGGATCAAATACCAGACCCGCGACGGCATCGATGGATGGAACAAAGAACTGTTCATAGAAGAAAGCCGGTTTGCCGACCTGGCCCTCATCAGCGAACAGCTTTTTTGTATGGATGCCCCCGATAATCAGCCCAATTTCTTTATGGAAGAAGCCTTGCGCAATTCCGAATGCCCGGTGATGATCGTACCTGAAAATTTTCAAAGCCTGAACCGCCTGGTATTTGCCTACGACGGCAGAAAGGAAAGCATGTATGCGCTGAAACAGTTCGCCTATCTGTTCCCGGACTTCACCGACCTGCCTGCCGAATTCGTGTATATAAAAGATGAAGATGCAGGCCTGATCCCCCATCTCGAATTGCTGGAGGAATATACAGCCCATCATTTCAGCAACCTGGCTGCAGGCAGGCTGAACTTCGACGAAAGAAAATACTTTGCCACCTGGCTGGCTGAGAAAAAAGACACTTTGCTCATCAGCGGATCCTATTCGAGGTCGGCAGTATCCAATCTGCTCAAAAAAAGTTTTTCCGGCCATGTTATCCATGAGCAAAGCAATCCTGTTTTTATAGCGCATCACGTTTAAATCCCTACCCATGTATCAAACAGCGGCGGAAGCCATTGAATTGATCAAGCCCGGAAGCAATGTATTTATCCAGACTGCGGTTGCCGCCCCACAGCAACTGATCAGGGCGCTGGTATCGAAAGCTTCCGGGCTTCGCGATATCAGCATTTACCAGATGCATACCGAAGGCGAAGCGCCTTATGCCAATCCTGAATTCGAGGGCATTTTCAAAGTGAACTGCTTTTTCATCGGCGCCAACCTCAGGAAGGCCGTTCAGGAAGAAAGGGCCGATTATATACCGGTTTTTCTCAGCGAGATTCCGGCGTTATTCCGTAAAAAGATCATCCCGATCGATTGTACGCTGATCCATGTATCCCCGCCCGACAAGCATGGCTATTGCTCGCTGGGCGTTTCCGTCGATATTGCTCCTGCAGTACTGGAAACGGCCAGGTATATCATTGCCCAGGTCAATCCCAATATGCCGCGCACCAATGGCGACGGGCTGATCCATATCAGCAGGATCGATGCACTGGTTGAAGTGAACGACCCGATCATGGAAGTGGAAACGGGCAAGCCCGATGCATTGACCTGCAGGATAGCGGAGCACGTAGCTTCCCTGATCGAAGACGGATCGACCCTGCAGATGGGAATAGGGAAAATCCCCAATGCAGTACTGAGCATGCTGTCGAACCACAAAAAACTGGGCATTCATACCGAAATGTTCTCAGACGGGATCATCGATCTTGTTGAATCCGGAGTGATAACCGGGGAGATGAAGAAAAAAAGAAGATACAAGATCGTTTCCAGCTTTATGATGGGCACCAAAAGGCTTTATGATTTTGCCCATGATAATCCCATCATCGAGATGCTGGACATCGCTTATGTAAACGACGCCCATGTCATCCGGCAGAATCCCAGGGTGGTAGCCATCAACAGCGCAGTGGAAGTGGATCTCAGCGGCCAGGTCTGCGCCGATTCCATCGGGTTGAAAATGTATTCCGGAGTGGGCGGCCAGATGGACTTCATGCGCGGCGCCTCGCTGTCGGAAGGCGGAAAGCCCATTATCGCCATGCCTTCAACAACGGCAAATGGCGAAAGCAAGATCGTAGCCATGCTGAAGCCCGGGGCCGGCGTTGTTACCACAAGGGCCCATGTACACTATATTGTTACCGAATACGGAATTGCCGACCTGTATGGAAAAAGCCTGAAGCAGCGGGCAAAGGCGCTGATCAATATCGCAGATCCTCTTCACCGCGAAGCGCTGGAAGAAGCCGCACACCTTGTTGCAAAAAGCCGCGCGGCTTCATTTCAATAAACCATACACATCCCTGAAGTATTTTACAGTTCCCTGAGCATCTGCTTCTGCAGGCATGTATACGACGAAAACACGCACCGGTTTATCCAGTTGAATTTCGGAAGGCAACTGATCCCTGAGGCAGGATTCAAGCAATTCCCTGTTCAAACGATCCCCTGCCAGTAGACCGGCCAGCTCAAGCGGCTTTTCGAGACGGATGCAGCCGTGGCTGTAATAGCGGTTCGCGGATGAGAAAGCCTTTTAAAAATTGGTGTCGTGCAGCGTGGCGGCGGGAATATTCACCAGGATGTATTGATCCAGGTTAAAATGGCTCACCCAGCGCATAAGGTTCAACGTTAGGCTGAGCTTTTTGACCGAAACCGTATCATGGGAAAAAGCAGGAGCTGCGAATATCATGACGGCAACTAATCCGGTACAGATCTTTTTTGCCTTCATAAATGCTAATTATTAATGAGCACCACCTTCAACGCTTTTTCCCGGGCGGCATGCTGAAAAGTGTCATAAGCCTGTAAAATATCGGAAAGCTTGAAGCGGTGCGTGATCAGTTGTTTTGAATCGAGCTTTCCCGACTGAACCGTTTTCATCAGCATCGGCGTGGTAACGGTATCTACCAGGCGGGTGGTGATGGTGATGTTGCGGCTCCATAAAGATTCCAGGTGAAGGTCTACGCTTTTGCCGTGCACGCCTACATTGGCGATGGTTCCGCCGGGAGCTACCAGCGATTGGCATAATTCAAAGGTTTCCGGAATCCCCACTGCTTCTATCACCGCATCCGTTCCTCTGCCGTGAGTAAGCGCTTTTACTTTTTCAACCGCATTTTCTTTCCTGTTGTTGACGGTTTGTGTGGCGCCGAATTTTTTGGAGACGGCAAGGCGGTTATCGTCCGGATCGATCATGATGATTTCGGCAGGCGCATAGAACTGGGCTGTCAGCAGCGCGGCCAGTCCAATAGGCCCCGAGCCCACAATAGCCACGGTGCTTCCCGGTTCAATGCGGCCGTTCAGCACCCCGCATTCAAACCCGGTGGGCAGGATGTCGCTCAGCATCACCAGGGCTTCTTCATCGCTTCCCTGCGGTATATGATAAAGGCTGGTATCGGCGAACGGCGTGCGCACATATTCCGCCTGTGTTCCGTCGATGAGGTGGCCCAGTATCCATCCGCCGTTTTCACAATGCGAATACATGCCGCGCCTGCAGTAATCGCATTTGCCGCAGGAGGAAATGCAGGAGATGAGCACATGATCGCCGGGCTTGAAATTCGATACCGCCGGCCCTGTTTCTTCAACGATGCCGACGCCTTCATGGCCGAGAATGCGCCCGTCTGTTACTTCAGGAACATCGCCTTTCAAAATATGCAGATCGGTTCCGCAGATGGTTGTTTTCGTAACGCGAACGATGGCGTCTGTCGGTTGCTGAATGGCCGGCCTGGGCTTCTCTTCCCATGCTTTTTGATCAGGGCCGTGATAGACCAATGCTTTCATGATATGATTTTTTATTGATTTAATGGAAATATTTGATGAGTGCGATCCTGTCGTATTCTTTCAGCAGGTCATTGTCGACGAACTCAACATCTCCTCCGCTTTCCAGCACCTTTTCCATCACATCGTCCACAGCGTCCTTGATATAAAAGGGAATGCCGGAATCGCCGGCCTGCCGGCCCGGGTACATGAAATCCTTTTCCACGATGAGCAGGCGGCCGTTCTTATGCGCTGCTGCATCCTGCACCCCGTTTATACCCCAGACCAGCCTGTCGCAGTCCATGGCTTTTTCGATCTGCTGAAGCAGGTTTTGCTGCCTCACCCGGTTCCAGTCCGCAACATAAGGCCTGACGATTCCGGCTATTTCAGATTCGGAAGCATCTTCATAATTCCCATGGATATACTGGATAATGCTTTTACTATTCTTCGTTATCTTTTTAAAATGACCGGTCACTTTTTCGGTGCCCATTACAAATACCGGCAATGGATAGGATTGCAGGATCTGCGACAGACCTTCGTCCATGTGATGAAGGAATTTATCGAGCACGATCTCCCGGTGCTTGTGCTGATCTGTAAAATGCGTTACCTGCTCCGGCATATCCCTTTCATAAGCGTGAATGCTGGCAGGAACATTCGATTTGATAAGCACGAACCTGCTGCAATTGCCCAGATAGGTCTTTGACAATTTCCCGCTCAGCAGCAGGATCAGGTATTGTATGGTTTGCTTCTTGCTGTATACGAGGTCGCGTATCTCGAAGGATTCATCGATGACCACTTTGTCCTCCACCGGAATATCGAGATAAAATACCTTTTCGATCATCGGGGAGGCGAATATGGCAATGCTTTTCTTGTGCGTATAGTAATTGAGGTTATGCACAATATCCTGCAATTTCCTGATCACCGGCAATGCCTGCTCTGAAGTATAGCGGGCGAGCAGTTCCTTTTCCGCTTTTGCCAGGCTGAGCTTGAGCTTATGATCGAGCTCGCTTTTCGGCCACATTTTCGGTTCAAATGCAGCAAGGATTGAAACGGCGGGAGCATAGTTTGCTCCGATAAGTACCTGTTCATCGATTGGCATAACGGCTTTCATGATAAATATTTTCTCCAAAAATATCATACCAGGCATGCTGTCCGTACTGATTAATGTCAGCAGGATGCTTGATTGTACTCATTCTCCAAAGCAGGGATACAAGATATTTTTGAGCCACAAAATTTTTTTATGGAAAATATACTGTTGGCTGTAGACGGCGCCAGGCTCGACATGAATACCGTTGATTTTGCCTGCTATATCGCCAGGCTCACGAATTCCAGGCTCAATGCCATTTTTATTGAAAATATACAGGGAGAGGATACTCCATCCTTAAAGCAGGAATATGGCGCATATTATGTTGAGACCATCACTTCCGCCAACCTGCCGGAAAACAAAAAAAAGCTGGCGGACTACGAGACGAATGAAAAAATCTTCGACCAGGCCTGCATCAACCGGGGTGTCAATTATCGCGTTCATAGCAACCGGAACGCCATGGCAAAAGACCTTATTGCCGAAAGCAGGTTCGCCGACCTGATCATTCTCAATGCAGGCACTTCATTCGAGCATGGAGATGAAACCGTGCCTACCCGCTTTGCCAGGGAAGTGCTTGCCGGAACAGAATGCCCGGTGATCATTGCTCCTTACAGTTTTTCCGGCATCGATGAGATCCTGTTCACTTACGACGGCAGCAGATCATCCGTTTTTGCCATAAAGCAGTTCGCGCATCTCTTCCCGCAACTGCAAAACAAAAAAATAACCGTTCTGCAGATCGATAAAAAGGAAATCCATCCTTTTGCAGAGAGCAACAAGATTGAAGAATGGCTTAAATCGCATTACGAGAACATTGCCTATAAACACCTGCACGGCCATGCGGGCGATGAGCTGTTCGGGTACCTGCTCAAAAAGCAAAATGTATTCGTGGTAATGGGAGCCTATGGACGCGGCATGCTTTCCAGCCTGCTCAGGCACAGCACTGCCGACCTGCTGGTGAAGACCGTTAACCTGCCTGTATTTATCGCTCACCAATAAAGCTGCCTGTATGAAAAAGATCATCGTTGCCATAGACGGATTGAAATTTTCCCAGAGCGCCACAGACTATGCCATCCAGTTAGCCCGGCAAATGAATGCCCATCTGGTAGGCATTTTTCTGGACGATTTCACCTATCACAGCTACAAGATCTATGAGCTGGTGCAGAGCAAGGGCGGAGTATCGGAAGAAAAACTTCAGCAGTTTGAAAACCAGGATACGGAAACCAGAATGCTGGCAACGGAAAGCTTCAAAGCTGCCTGCCAGGAAGCCGGACTGAACTATTCCATCCATCACGACAGGAATATTGCCTTGCCCGAATTGCTGCATGAAAGCCTGTATGCCGACCTGCTGGTCATCGACAGCAAGGAAACCCTTACCCATTATGAAGAGAACCTGCCCACCCGCTTCATCCGCGAACTGCTGGTCAAATCGGAATGCCCGGTGCTGGTGGTTCCCCGCTTGTTCAAGGCTATTGAAAAGATCGTGCTGCTGTACGACGGAGGCCCGTCTTCGATACATGCCATCAAACTTTTCGGTTATCTGTTCCCGTTATCAGAGCAACTGAAAGTGGAAGTTGTTGCCGTAAAAGCCCCGCATCACGATATGCACCTGCCCGATAACCGGCTGATGAAAGAATTCATGAAAAGACATTTCCCCGATGCAGAATATACCATACTGCAGGGCTTGCCCGATATCGAGATCATCAATCACCTGAAACATAAAAACCAGCACGAGCTGATCGTACTCGGTGCCTATGGCAGAAACAACATATCGCGTTGGCTCAGGTCAAGCATAGCCGATGAACTGATGCGGGAGCTTCGCTCGCCTTTATTCATCACCCATAAATAAGTTTTATGAAAGGCATCATTGTTTACCAGGGAAAATACGGAGCAACCCTCCAGTATGCTGCTCAGGATAGGCGCCATGCTGGCCAAAGACCGGGGAGATAAAGAAAATATGACGCGTGATTTCGATTCAGTGAAAAAAGAGCATATCGACCCGCTGGTGAATGCGGTGCTGTCTTTCACTTCCTTGCAAAAAGACAGTATAGTGCTGAATCATCCCCAATCATGACCGTTGTCATTTTCCTGCAAAAAGCCCCTGCCTATTTTGTTTGAAAAATGATTTCTTTGAAACAAATCTGTTTTATTCTGGTAACGGTCGTTTGCATTGCCGCCTGCAGCAAGCCAAAAACCGATCCCGTCAGCACACCTGTTTATTCAGGGAAGAAAGCTGTTCCTGAACCTCGCAGAACAGATACGCCGGCCCTGCGTCAGCAGACCATCGTATACCTCAGCTTCGACGATGGCCCGCAGCAGGGAAGCAGGCAGGTGAATGAACTGGCCTTTTCGGATAGTGTTAAGATCGATGTGTTCCTGATCGGAAGATTTGTTTTCAAAAGCGACAGCTCGCAGCAGCTTTTTCATTTATACCGCAACAATCCTTTTGTAGAAGCCGCCAACCACAGCTTTACTCATGCCAACAAGCATTACCGCTTATATTATAAAGACGCGGATCAGGTAAAGGCGGATTTTTTACTGAACCAGGATACGCTGTTGCTCGATAAAAAAATCGCCCGCCTGCCGGGGAGGAACTGCTGGCGCATCAACGGCAGAAGCAGGAATGACCTTGAAGACGGTGAAGCCGCTGCCGATTCGCTGGCGGCCAACGGATATAAAGTGTTCGGCTGGGACATTGAATGGCGCTATGATTCAACCGGCAGGATGACTGAAGATGCAGCAGCCATGCTGAACAAGATAAAAAGAATGGCCGAAAGAAAAAGTTCGTTTACGCCAGGCAATATCGTTATCCTTTGCCACGACCCCGTGATGGGCAACCCCTACAACCAGGCCGAGCTGAGGTTGTTCGTAAACCGGTTGAAGGCCGACAGCCATTTCCGGTTTGAACACCTGAGCCGTTATCCCGGGTGAAGAGTATCATACCCGCTGATGACAGCGGTCATGGTTTAACATGGCCGCTTATGCTAATTTTGTAGAAAATTTTTTACCATGTCCAAAGAATTAAATCAAACCCAGATAGAAGAAATGCTTCACAAGCAAATCATCGGAAGGATCGGGTGCCATGCCGACAATACAACCTATATCGTTCCCATCAGCTATGCTTACGACGGCGAGTATATATACGGCCATGCACAGGAGGGAATGAAAGTAGATATGATGAGAAAGAACCGCAATGTGTGCTTTGAAGTGGACAATATGCAAAACATGGGCGGATGGCAATCCGTTATTGCCTGGGGCGAGTTTGAAGAGCTGAAGGAAGCGGCTTTAAGACATAAGGCCCTGCGGAAGCTTCATGAACGCTCAGTGCCCAACGTGGCCAGCGTTACGGCCAAGCTCTCTGCCGAATGGCCGTTTGTTCCTGCAGAGCCGAACAAGATCAAAGGCGTGGTGTTCCGCATTCACCTGCATAAAAAAACAGGGAGGTTCGAAAATTATTCAGTAACTTCTTCCCTGGCATAGCCTCAATAATTCAGGCACAGGCTTTGAAAGCAACTCAGCTTAGAAACAGCAACCTTGGAAACGGGAAGCATCCATATTTTAACGATCAACGGCGGTTCTTCCAGCATCAAATTTTCATGGTATGAAATCGGCGAAAAGCCGGTGCTGAATGTTTCGGGGAAAATAGACCGGATAGGTTTGGAAGATGCTGCCCTGAAGATCGCCGATCATCAAAATAATAAAAAAGAAAGCATCCCCATTCCGCAGTCCGACTTTCATAAGGCAGCCGATGTGCTGTTCGGCTGGATCGAAAAGCAGGAAGGATTTCATCGCATCAATGCAGTAGGGCACCGCATCGTTCATGGAATGAAACA
>CAYYZJ010000155.1:0-1735 GCA_964475615.1 uncultured Flavitalea sp.
GAGAAAAATTCGACCTGGCGGAGATGCTTCACAGCAGCCTGCCCTCGCAGATCATCCTCATCGGCCCCGAAGGAGATTTTACTTCCGCAGAAGCAGACGCTGCCATAAAGCATGATTTCATTCCGGTAACATTGGGCAATACCAGGCTGCGCACGGAAACCGCTGGCATCGTAGCTGCGGTTCTCCTGAAGTCGGCAAGCCGCGAAGGCAGGTCGGAAGAGTAGATCATATCCGGAGCTCATCATCGCGCTTTCCGGATTTGCCTTTCTTTCTCATCCACATATTCAGCATCTCCACGCCAAAGGAAAAAGCCATGGCGAAGTAGATATAACCCTTATCTATATGCGAATGATGGATCGGTTCCAGTCCCTCGAAAAAAAGGCTGAACCCCACCATGAGCAGGAAGGACAGGGCCAGCATTTTCAGGGTGGGATGCCTGGAGATGAACACGGCGATTGTCTGCGCAAAAAAGAACATGACGATCATGGCGATGATCACGGCAACGATCATCACCGGAACATGGCGCGCCATCCCGATGGCAGTGATGATGCTGTCGAAAGAAAAGACCATGTCGATGACGATGATCTGGGTAATGATGGCAGCGAAAGAGCCTTTTTTGGTTCCCGCATTGCTTTTCATTCCTGCTTCTTCCTCGCCTTCCAGCTTTTCATGAATTTCTCTGACCGTTTTATACAGCAGGAACAAACCGCCGAGCAGCATGATGAGGTTGCGGATGCTGAAGCCATATCCTGCTATGGTAAACAGGTTTTTATGTCCATGATTCACGAGCCATCCTATGCCCAGCAGCAAAAGGCTTCTCACCAGAATGCCGGCAACCATCCAGATGCGGCGTGCATTCAGTTGCTGCGAAGCGCTGAGGCGTCCCAGCAGGATGGAAACGAAGATGACATTATCGATGCCCAGTACGATTTCCAGGAGTGCGAGCGTAACCAGGCTGATCAGTGAATCGACCGAAAAAAAGGATTCCATAATGTAAGTCAGTCAGAGTGGGCAAATGTAATGTATAAATGCTGAACGCATAATGTTAAGGGTAAAGGTGTAAGGTAGAAGGCGGAAGGTATTTATGAAATCAAATACTTGTTCTAACAATTGATGTTAATGGCTCCATTTGTATCGATTTGAATCAGCCTGTGTATCAATAGCGAACATTCTTGTATTTTTTTTGCTTATAATTGATAGACAACCAGTTGGTTAAACGTTGGCATATTTTTAGGGGACGCTTCAATCTATAACGAACTTTCTATGTTTAAGAATTATTTCAAAACCGCATTCAGAAGTCTGGTAAGGAATAAAACGTACACCATTATCAACATTGCAGGCTTAGCAGTCGGTATTGCCGTTTGTATGATGATCTTTATCATTATACAATTTCAAACAAGCTTCGATAATTTTCATACAAACAAAGACCGCGTTTATCGTGTGTTGAACGAAAACCATCGTGCAGAGGATGCAACTATTGCTTATGGGAAAGACGTTCCTTTTCCAATGCCCGCGAGTTTGAAAACGGCTTTTCCCCAGATAGAACAGGTGGCTCCGATTTTTGCAAGCCACGATGATCAGGTGCTGATACCGGATGCTAACGGAACTACGGTTAAAACATTTAAAGAGCAGAAGGGGATATTTTTTACAGAGCCTTCATTCTTTAAAATGTTTGATTTTCCCCTGCTCGCAGGTTCGTATGAATCATTGAAAGAACCGAACAATGTATTGCTTA
>CAYYZJ010000156.1:0-1870 GCA_964475615.1 uncultured Flavitalea sp.
TAATTTACTCATGATGTTTGATATTAAGCCGTTGCTATCCCAACAGCGCATTAAAAATGGAGTGCAAAGGTAGAGGCAAAGCAGGCATCTTTCCAAAGAATTGAACCATTATTTTTGAAGGCTCCTTTGCAATCGATTGAATTTCAATAAAAATTTTGCTCATCAAAAAAATTGTCCCGATAATTGCCCCTGAAATTAAATTTATGTAACCATGGCAGTACAACCGCTTGGAAGAAACTCATTCGGCAATCCCGCCAACAAAGGGAATCTTTTAACGATAGATGAAGCCAATGCCCTGCTGGCCGAATGGGTCGGTAACGACCGGCTGCGCCTGCACATGCGGCAGGTGGCTACCCTAATGAAAGCCTGGGCCCTGGAAAAAGAGCATGCCGATGAACAGACCGCCCTGAAATGGGAGCTGGCCGGACTGCTGCATGATGCCGACTGGGAAAAATATCCCGACGATCATTGCCGTATCATCATCGAAGAGCTGGAACGCCGCAACATCGATCCCGAGGTCATTCATTGTATTGCTTCCCACGGCCCCCGGTATTTCGGCGTTGAACCTCAAACAACGATGGATAAGATGATCTATGTGTTCGACGAGCTCTCCGGCTTTATCCATGCAGCCGCCCTGATCAGACCCACGCGCTATGAAGGAATGGATGTGAAAAGCGTGATGAAAAAACTGAAAACAGCTTCTTTTGCGGCGCAGGTTAATCGTGATGATATTAATGATGCGATAAGCAGGATTGATTATTCGCTGGAGGAGATTATTGCGTTTATCATCGAACACCAGCAATACATTCAGTTATTTCTATCAGGCAAATTCATCTGAGCTCGATTTCTTCTGCATTCCCCCAACCATCCGGATCTGTATTATCGGGAAGGGTATTAGGATAAGTGAAATGACAATCTCCCTCTTTAATAAATTGACCGGCAGTCGTTTCAAGCCAATATTCCTGAAGCGAGAAAGGAGTAATAATTATTTTTTTTGAAAAAACTGCAGATGCGGAAAACAGTCCCAGTGCGATATCATTGGAATCGGCCTGGTTAAAAACATTTCCTGTCAGTGCTGCCGGCAGCGGATCAAGAATGCTTCCTGTCCGATTGGTTTGAGCCAGGTATTGCTCCCAGAATTGATAGGCAGTCTGGCTGAGGGAATACTGCTTTATGGTTATAAAATGCTTACCATACCAATATAGCGGAGAGTAGAACACGGGCTGAATGATCTCCCTCCCATCAATGAATTCATCTGAAATAATATTGAGTTGATTGTTTTCTGAAAATTGTTTGCACAAGGCTCCGCAGTTACAGGTATACGGACTTTTGCAGGGCGGCACGAATGCAGCGCAGGAATCTCCTACCGATTTGCGGGGGAAATAGCCCGAAGCAGTCCACCGGTAAAAATTCCTTACCCCGGAGGGGTCATGCACATTAACGGATATAACCAACTGGTTGGGTCTGACATCTGAAATGACGGAGCTGTCGTAGGTGATAGTTATGCTGTCGACAGGTGGAATGGGTTCTATTTTCTCGGGTTTTGAAACATAGGTTTTTCCATCCGACAATTTGATCCTTAAAGTATAGGATCGTCCAATAGTTCCTATAAAGTTCGGATCTGTTGTTTGATAAGTTCCATCGGCAACCAGGGTACAAGGAGTTGAATTTCCCTGATCATCTTCAATACTTACCTCGGCATCTGCTATAAAAACCTGATCGGGCAATTGGTAAGTGGAAGTGAATTGACCCGAATAGCTCAATTTAATGGTATAAGGCATTGAATCGGTAGTAATCCATCCTTCTACTACCAGAGAGGGTGGAACCTGCCTGATTGGAGGATCGACTTTTCTTATACAGGAAAACAGGA
>CAYYZJ010000157.1:0-3487 GCA_964475615.1 uncultured Flavitalea sp.
ACAAATAAAAATTTATCCCTGATGAACCAGGCTATGGTAAAACCTGCGATAATCAACAGCGAACATATAACCAATGCCCTGAAGGGAGAAACGGCTCCGGAGGCAAGGGGCCTTTTGCATTTCACGGGATGCTTTCTGTCGTCTTCGATATCCCGGTAATCATTGATAATATAAATACTGCTGGCAATGCAGCAAAAGGCCAAAACGCCAAAACCGATTCTTATTATTTTTTCTGCATTAAATATTTCTCCTGAAAAGAAAACAGGTATGAAAAGGAAAAGATTCTTTGCCCAATCTTTAGGTCTCAGGAGTTTGAGATACGCCACTTGCTTAATTTGCGTGACAAAATACAAACAAAAAAACAAAATGTATAATGTTGCTTAGTAAATAACACCTAATTTTTTATGTTTACATCCGTTTAGCATCAAAAGCAACCAACATGAGCCGGCGCATCCTAGTTTATGCAGAATTATTAGTCATCATTATATTGGCCTGCGTTCCCTTATTCGTTATCCTTCCGTACAGGGTAAATATATTTCTCTCCTGGGAAGGAGCTTACCGCATGAGCAAAGGGCAATTGCCTTTTCGCGATTTCGGAATACCGTTAGGCGGCGCATATTGGGTTATACCGGCAATTTTTTTCAAGCTGTTCGGACCCAAGCTGATCACCTTGGTAAAGGCGCAGGTTTTCATCAATATTATTGCAGCCTTATCTTTCCGGTCAATATTAACGAGTGTATCGATACGGCCGCCGCTCCGTTTTCTGGCAGTACTCACTTTCTGCATATCGTATTCCTTTTTCAATTTCTGGCCCTGGTATAATCATTCCGTAATAGTATTTGAGCTGGTTGCTCTGGCCTTTCTGTTTAAATATCTTTGTCCCACAACGGGAAAAAATCAATTTTTCTGGCTTCCGGTATCCGCTTTCTTTGTTTGCTTTGCTTTTTTAACCAAACAGGACGGGGGAGGCATGGCCCTGATGATCTGCCTGGCCCTGTTAGGTTACTATTGCATTTCAGAAAAAAAATGGATCCCTTTATTGAGCTTTGCAGCTTCCTGCATTATTATTTTTTTGTTACTAATAGCTCCTTTTCTGCAATATGGATTTGGCTATTGGTTCAACCATGGCCAGCCGCCTCATACGGCCCGCATCTCGGCAATGGATATAGCCGAAGAATTTTTTGGCGCCTCGCAGTGGATCAAATTCTATCTTCTCATCATTGTTATTTTACTGCCTATTTGCTTTAAAGATTTTAAAACATTGTATCGCGTTAAGGCTGAAGCGCTTTTTCTTTTACTTACGTTGGGTATGCTTGCCGAAGCTGCCATTTTTCAGGTTACCAGCTATACGCCTCCTGACAATAATATTTTTTTCCACAGCTTTGCCTTTGCCTATTTACTTCATCTGCTTAAACGTATATGGCCCCCGCTGGAGCTGGCTAGGCCGCATATAATTATTATATGTGCGGCAGGCATCCTGCTTTGGTGGAGCGGCACATATTGGAAATATATTCAGCGCATAGCCGGAGGCGTTTTCCAGTCCAATGAAACAACGAAATCGGTTACCGGCGAAAATATTGTGAACAGAAAGACCTATATGATCGATACAGACAGCGCTGAAATTCCCATGGGCAAATGGGTGCAGGTCAAACTAAAATCTTTCGACAGGATCAGCGTGCCCAAGCCGACTGCAGACGGAATAGATCGCCTATTGAATATGAGCCTGGTAAAGCAAAGCAAAAATATTAATGTGTTGAACATGACCGAACTCACGCCGCTGGCGGAGGAGACGCCTTATTCGCTTGAAAGAAACCCGCAATTACCGCTCTGGTTTCATTTGGGAGTAGGCATGTTCAATCGGCAGGCAGAGCTGTATGAAAAAAGAATCCGGGATCATTATTATGATCTGGTATTGTTTGAATATGTGCCCCGGCTGAATAATTTTTATCCTTTCAGGATCAGAGATTCATTAAAGCTGTATTACCGGCTAACCGATACATTCACTGCGCCCAGAAGAGGCGATACACAAGGCACAATTGAAGTATATATCAAGCCTTAATTCATTTTGTTATTGAGTATCAAATAATGAGAAAAGATTTTTTTCTCATTAAAAATATTTGCATGTGATAACAAAAAAAAAATTTTGCAATTAACAACAATTGGCATGATTTCAGCGGTTTACATACCACTTTACCCTACTCCGTTCGGACCTTATTAAATTACTGTTTAACGCCAAAACTATGAAGCTATCTCTACGCGCTTTTCTGTTGCGCTATTTCTTCCTTCTGCTTACTGTTTATACCGCCAATGCTTATGCGCAGGTCCAGACCGCCAGGTATGTTTCAATGACCAGCAATACCAATGGTTATTATGAGTACCTCCCCCAGGGGTACAGTTCAGGAAGCCAAACTTACCCTTTAATAATATTTCTGCATGGGATCGGTGAATCCGGAAACGGAAGCTCTCAACTTCCCGTAATGCTTAATCAAGGCATACCCAAGCTCATTAATCAGGGAGGTTTTCCTACTTCATTCACGGTAGGCGGTCAAACTTTCAGTTTTATCGTCATATCCCCCCAGTTTATCGCCTGGCCTACACCGGCTCAGGTGAACAGTGTAATCGACTATGCCGTCAGCCACTACAGGGTAAATACCAAGCGCATTTATCTTACAGGATTAAGTATGGGCGGCGGTGTTGTATGGAACTATGCAGGCGACGCAACATTGAATACGCGCATTGCCGCTATTGTTCCCATTGCAGGCGCATCTTACCCGGATGTAGGGAGATCGAATGCCATTGCTACGCGGAATTTACCGGTATGGGCAACACATAATGACGGTGACCCGACAGTGCCTGTTAGTTATACCAACGGATATATTGCCAACATTCTTGCAAAGAACCCGAGTGCGCCTGTGAAAAAAACGATATTTCATGCCAATTCGCATGATGCATGGACTACAACCTATAATCCTTCATACAGAGAAAGCGGAATGAATGTTTACGAATGGATGCTGCAATATCAGCTCGGAACTCAGCCGACCGCTAACAAGGCTCCTGTTGCCAATGCGGGCGCCGACAAGTCCATTACGCTTCCTACCAATTCAGTACAACTGAGCGGCAGCGCTTCCGATGCCGATGGATCTGTATCAAAAGTTGCCTGGACGAAGGTTTCAGGGCCAACTCAATATACCATCAACAACAGTGCTATATTAAATCCTGCCATCAGCAATCTTGCAGCAGGCACGTATGTATTCAGGCTTACGGTTACCGATAATCAGGGTGCTACGGCTTATGATGATATTACCATTACTGTAAACAATGCTCCTGCAAACAAGGCTCCTGTTGCCAATGCGGGCGCCGACAAGTCCATTACGCTTCCTACCAATTCAGTACAACTGAGCGGCAGCGCTTCCGATGCCGACGGATCTGTATCAAAAGTTGCCTGGACGAAGGTTTCAGGGCCAACTCAATATACCATCAACAACAG
>CAYYZJ010000158.1:0-5084 GCA_964475615.1 uncultured Flavitalea sp.
TTGGCGAGCACGGCTGTATCGCCGCTGAGCAGATAGGTCTCCACCATCGGGCCGATATTCACGGCGCCGCTCCAGCAGGGCGGACAATCGAAACGGTTATATGCCTGGGGCAAGGGATACTGCCGGTATGCTTTCACCAGCGCCTGCAGAATGCGCGGATCCTGCGTGGCTTCATAATATGCGATCAGCGCACGGCCCATGTGCGAATGCGCCCAACTGTTGAATTGATTGGAGAGCACGCTCCTCGGCATCCAGTAAATAAAGCTGTTGCCGCGCTCCAGTGTCCCGTTGACAACAGGATCCAGCCGCGATCTTGCTTTATTGATAAGAAAGGAATCATCCAGCATATAAGCCAGCCGAACCAGCCCGTCCAGCCAATAGGCCGACTGCTCCAGCGGCCATCCTGTTCCTGCAGTATCGGCTTCGCGCTCGGTGAAGGATTCGCCTGTCCAGCCTTTTTTGAAGGTGGTCCTGTATTCATCGAGGTGACCGGTGATGCCGTGTGCTGCCAGCTCGGCCCAGTCGAGCAGCCATCCCCGCGGCTTTACACTGCCGATCTTCAGCGGCTGAAATACAACAGGAGCGGCAAGCTGCACCGGCTTGTACATCGATTGTGCATGGGCGTTAGCATAAAAAAAGACAGAGCAGATGGCCGGTACGAAGATCATGCAACGGGCAAAGGAAAGGGAAAGGACAGCAATTCGTTTCATTGAGCTGATTGTTCATTTGTCTGAACAAATATAGGGACTTTAATTTAGATTCAAAGAATTTCCAGATTGCGATCATGCTGACGGTAATGGCCAGTTGAAATAATTCCGCGCGTTGTGATAGCAGATATCCTGGATCAACCGGCCTATCCAGGGAATATCGTCCGGCAGTTCGCCGTCTTCTATTTCCTGTCCGAAGAGATTGCAGAGTATTCTCCTGAAATATTCATGACGGGGGTAAGAGAGAAAGCTTCTTGAATCCGTGAGCATGCCAACAAACCGGCTGAGCAGGCTCATATTCGACAGGGCATTGAGCTGGCGTGTCATTCCATCCTTCTGGTCGAGGAACCACCAGGCGGAGCCCCATTGTATCTTCCCTGCTGCAGAGCCGTCATTGAAATTGCCGGTCATGGTGGCCATCAGCTCATTGTCGGCCGGGTTGAGATTATACAGAATGGTTTTGGTGAGCTTATCTTGTTGATCAAGCCGGTTTAAGAATTTCGCCAGTGCTTTGGCCTGGGGCAGGTCGCCGATCGAATCCCAGCCGGTATCGGGCCCGAGCCTGCCCAGCATGCGCGAATTATTATTGCGGATGGCTCCGATATGGTATTGCTGCACCCAGCCTTTCTCCCAATCCCATTCGGCAAAGATGAGCAGCATGGCGGATTGAAATTTTTTTCTTTCCGCTTCATCCAATGTTTTGCCGCTGCGGATTTTGGAGAAAATATTTTTGATCTCCGCTTCCGTATAATCTGCTGCATATAATTCCTCCAGTCCATGATCAGATACCACGCAGCCATTGGCGGCAAAAAAATCGTGGCGGGATCGCAATGCAGAAAGATAATCGTCGAAATGGGTGATGGATACGGAAGCTGCTTTTTCCAGGCGGGAAAGATACCGGTTGAATACAGCGGCATCATCCACATTCATGGCTGCATCGGGCCGGAAAGCAGGAAGCACGGCGATCCCGAATCCGTCTTCTTTGATCTTCCGGTGATGCTCGAGCCCGTCCGCCGGATCATCGGTAGTGCATACGATCTTCACCTGCATTTTCAGCAGCAGGTTGCGCACCGAATAATCCGGCGTTTGCAATTTGGCCGAACAATCGTCATAAATTTTTTTTGCCGTGCCGGCATCGAGCAGCTCCTGCACATCGAAATAACGCCGCAGCTCCAGGTGCGTCCAGTGATAAAGCGGATTGCGCATGGTGTAGGGCACGGTTGCAGCCCATTGCTCGAATTTTTCCCAATCGGGTCTGTTGCCGGTGCAATAGCTTTCGTCCACGCCGTTCGTGCGCATGGCTCTCCATTTATAATGGTCGCCGTAAAGCCAGATCTGGGTCAGGTTCTCGAACCGCTTGTCGGCAGCGATCTGGTCGGGCGGAAGATGGCAATGATAATCGATGATGGGCATGGCTTTCGCGTATTCGTGATAAAGCCGTTGCGCGGTTTTTGAATGCAATAAAAAATCCTCATCCAGGAATGCTTTCATAACGAGTTGTACTTTTTAATGGCCGCTGCAGCTCCCTGCTCCATCAGCAAATGAAGATCGGCGGTAACGGCAGGCAGAAACCCGTTCAATGCAGTAAGATCGGCTCCCCACAGGTTTTCATCGCCCAATATTTTTTTAACGAGCTCATCGGGCATCCACTGTTTCCAGGCATCGGTATAATAAGCGGCGCGGTCATCCGGCACAGCCTCTGCCCTTTCCGGTTTCATAAATAAAATATGCGCGGCAAAGCCAAGCGCCATGCCTGCGGGAACGGCCTGGGATCGATGATAATGACTTAATATCAGCGGCACATTGCGCATCCGCATTTTTGAAGCGTACTGCATGGCAATGCTCAACCATTGATGTTCGAGATAAGGATTGCGGTAGCGGTCGAGCACTTTGGCGGCAAAGTCTTTTGCCATTTCCATCGTCAGCTTTTCAGTGATGATGGCCGGCGCGATCTCCTGCATCATCAGTTTAGTGATATAAGCGGCAAAACCCGGATCCTGCATGGCCTGCTTAACGGTCTTGAATCCGGCCAGGTAGGCCAGTCCGCAGCTAAAGGTATGCGAACCGTTCAGCAGCCGCAGCTTGAGCTCCCTGAAGATGCTGATATCCGGGGCAATGATCACACCGGGGTTGACTTTGCTGAATGACAATACCTGCTTCACTTTTTCTTCTCCCGATTCAATGGCCCAAAGGTTGTACCATTCTGCCATGATCATCAAGGCATCGGAATAGCCGAGCTTTTCTTCCATTTCTTTTTGCGTTATAGCAGGAAGCCTGCCGGGAACAATACGATCCACCAATGAATTGCAAAAATAATTGGCCTGGCGAAGCCAGTCCGGAAAGCCAGGCCCCAGCCCGTTCTGCTTTGCCAGTTCCAGTAAAATGGACAGCAGTCGCCCGCCATTATCCGGGATAAGCTCAGTGGGGATGATCACCATTCCTTTTTCGGGATCTGCGTGAAAGACCTGATACCGGCGATATAAAAAAGCCAGCAGCTTGCCGGGAAAAGATTCCGGCGGTGATGCATGTACGTTATCCTTTACCAGGGTAATACCCACTTCGGTGGTATTGGAGATAACGATCTGCATACCGGGATTGGACGCGCATTGCAGCACGGCATCCCATTCCTGGTTGGCATTGATCACCCGGCTTACCGAAGCATTGATGCAATTCTCTTCTTTTTGCTTTCCTGCTTCAATTCCCCTGATGCATATCGTGTACAGTCCGTCCTGCCTGGCAAATTCATCAGCGCCTCCGCCAGATGTCGATTTCACCATCACCACCCTGCCGTTGAAGACGCCGTGCTTGTTGGCCTTGTCGATGAAATAATCGGGTAAGGCGCGCAGCAGTACACCGGTACCGAACTGCAGCACTTTTTCCGGCAGATTGAAATAATCAGGCCCCGGAACTTCCACAGCGCCCGGACTGACGCGACCGACCATTTGCTTCGATAGATTCATGAAAACAAATTAACTGCATTTTCCCGAACCTGAAAGCTACAAAACATCAAGGAATCCGCTCAGCTCGTCAAACAAATTATGAGCGGGCTGATATATGCCGTTGCTTTGCCTGATGAACACATTGTTTAACCTAAAAATTGTATTGTATGCAACAGAATCATGTCAGGTCAATGCTGCTGAAAGTCTTTCTGCTCGGCGCATTGGGTTTAAGCACATTCGCCGCCAGGGCCGGAGCGGATGGTTTTGCCATTTATCTCAACAACAAGCTTATCACGAAACAATGGGTCAGCCAGTCGCTGAGCCTGAAAAGCCTGCAGCTTGGAAAAGCCAATGCCGATGACAAGCTGACCATCTATTACACCCAATGCCATCCCGATGGAAAAAAAGACAAGGCAAGGTCTATTACGGTAAGGGATGAGAAAGGGAATATCATCAGGGAATGGAAGTTTACCGGCGACAACAACTCCGCTATGGTGATCCCGGTCAAAGAACTGCTGCAGCTCGAAAAAGCCGGCGCCAATGGTTCATTACAGTTGTATTATGCTGCGGAAGACCGGCCCCGGGCGCAAGCGCTGGCCGGCCTGCAGATCGGCTGAAAGAGCACAACCTAACGGTAATAGTTAGTCGAAATTAACGGTACCTGACGCTGGACTGCCGGTAAATGATCTTAGGCTCCAGCACCAGCTTGTGCGGAGCTTCATCGAGGGAGCTATTGTTCCTGAGCATGCCGAAGAACAGCTTCGCCGCTTCCTCGCCCATAGTAACGGTTTGCTGGTTCACGGTGGAAAGGGAAGGCGTCAGGTACTCGCCGAAAGCTTCATTGGCAAACCCGATGATGGCAATATCGCCGGGTATCTTGAGGTTTGCCGTTTTAATGGCCTGCATGGCTCCCAGGGCGGTAAAATCCTCCACGGCAAAAACCGCATCGGGCCGCTTGGGGCCGTCCAGGATCTTCTTCATGCATTCGCGGCCGGATTCGATGCTTACTTTGCCATAGACAATAAGGTCTTCATCAACAGGAATGCTGTGCACATTCAATGCATCGATATATCCTTTCAGGCGAAGGTTGAAAATATTCACGTGCTGCTGTCCGCCGATATGGGCAATGCGTTTGCATCCCTGTTCGATGAGATGCCTGGTGGCCTCGAAAGCGCCGGCATAATCGTCCACCACTACGGAAGATACGCCCAGCGAATCATTGGCCCTGTCGAACAGAATGAGCGGAATGCCCCGCTTTTTCAATTCAGCATAATGATCCAGGTTGATGGTCTCTTTGGATATGGAAGCCAGCACGCCATCCACCTGCGATTGCAGAAAAGTCTGCACGCCCTTCTTTTCATACTCATACAATTCGTTCGATTGATAGATGAGCACATTGTAATTATTTTCATTGGCTATTTTTTCGATGCCGTGTATA
>CAYYZJ010000159.1:0-1585 GCA_964475615.1 uncultured Flavitalea sp.
CAGGTCGACCACTCCTTTAAAATTGTCTTCCGCACCGATGGGCAACTGAAGCGGAACGGCCTTGGCGCCCAGCATTTCCCTGACCTGGTTCACTACCATCAGGAAATCGGCGCCCGAACGATCCATCTTGTTTACGAACCCGATGCGGGGAACACGGTAACGGTTGGCCTGGCGCCATACCGTCTCCGACTGAGGCTCCACGCCATCTACCGCGGAGAACAGGGCGATGAGCCCGTCGAGCACCCGCATGGAGCGCTCTACCTCAACGGTAAAATCCACGTGCCCCGGAGTATCGATGATATTGAAATAATATTTTTTGGTGTTGGCGTCTGCCTTTCCTTTTACGGTAGGAAAATTCCACTGGCAGCTTACGGCTGCAGAGGTGATGGTAATCCCCCTCTCCTTTTCCTGCTCCATCCAGTCGGTCGTGGCTGCACCATCATGCACTTCACCGATCTTGTGGATCATGCCGGTATAGCGCAGAATGCGTTCTGTTGTGGTGGTTTTGCCGGCATCGATATGTGCCGCAATACCAAAATTTCTTTGAAATCTTAAATCTGCCATGTTGTGTTAAATTGGTGCGCAAAGGTACGAAAATTTTTGATGTAAAAGCGCCTGTTTTCAGGAGGAAATGATCATTTAACGCACCCTTATCCGATCAGCCGGAGGAATTCCTCTTTTTTCCTTCTTGCCACATCCACATAATTGCCGTTCTGCATTTCGATCTGCCCGCCGTCGCCCTTTATATAGCGCTTGATGTAATGGAGATTGATGATATGGGAATGATGGGTTCTAAAGAAAATATCCTGCGGAAGCAGGTCTTCAAATTCCTTGAGCGTTCGGCTGGCGATGAGGCGGGGATGATTGCTGAAATAGATGGCGGTATAATTGCTTTGCGCTTCGAGGTGGATGATGTCGCTGATATTGAAGAACAGCAATCCGTCCAGCGTGGGAATGGCGATCTTGTTAAAGGCCAGCCTGGGATGCAGGTTATCTTCCAGCGCCTGCAGTTTCTGTTCGGTATGCGTTTGGGATTGCTGCTGTATCCGCTTCACGGCCATGCGCAGCTCGTCGATATCCACCGGCTTGAGCAGGTAATCGAAGGCGGCGAACTTGATGGCCTTGATGGCGTACTGGTCATAAGCCGTGGTAAAGATGATCTGAAAGTTCTTGTTCTCTATTCTGCGCAGCATCTCGAAGCCGTCCATGCGCGGCATTTCAATGTCCAGGAAAATGACCTGGGGCTGGTGCTGCCTGATCAGCTCGATGCCTTCTTCCCCGCTGGTGGCTTCGGCAACAACATGCACATCGGGACAATAATCGAGCAGCTTTTGTTTCAGGGCAATGCGTCCTTTCAGTTCGTCGTCTATGATGATTGCGTTCAGCATTATTCAATTTTTAACAGAACTTCCACCCGGGTTCCTGTGGGCTTTCCGTTCTGCTGCAGATCGGTGATCTTTACAGAAGCTTTTTCTTCTTTATTGAACAGCCTGATCCTGTCATTGCTCATCTGCATGCCATAGGATTCTTTTTCGCCCAGCGAACGAACCGATGCGGCTCTTCCCACTCCATTGTCTTCTACCAC
>CAYYZJ010000160.1:0-3584 GCA_964475615.1 uncultured Flavitalea sp.
GGCGTGATGTCTATTTTGTAGACATTGTATTTTGTTGGATCCAGGTTTTTTTCAATGGTAGCGGCGCTTTTATAGGAGATCACCGATTCGCCGGAATAACCTCCGGTAACAAAGGCAATATTGGGCTTCATTCATCCGAATTTTCAGCAAATAAACGAAAAGGATCTGAGTTTATTGGCATTGATGGCGACCGGCGCCTTGTTTTGTATTTTTCTTAAAAATAAGAAAGGTGAAGGCAGTGCTCCTTCACCCTTTTACGACGGGGCATATCACCCGCCTATTATCAGTAGCGCAGGGCTACATTCAGAAAAACGAATTCGTTGATGAAAGTTAGGAAAACCCAAAATATCCCGCAAAAAAATAATCCGTTTTTTATCCACCGGCCTGTGCTACATGTGCAGCTTCTCTTTCTTGGCCAGCAATTCTTCCACCGTTTCCCGTTACATTTCATCGGGCACGCAGCAATCTACCGGACATACTGCAGCGCATTGCGGCTCTTCATGAAAACCCTGGCATTCCGTACACTTGTTGGGCGTAATATAATAGGTGTCCACGCTGATGGGCGGATTACGCTGATTCGCATCTACAACGGTTCCGTCCAATAATGTAAACTGCCCTTTTACTGTAGTGCCGTCGGAAATAGCCCATTCCACGCCGCCTTCATAAATGGCGTTATTGGGGCATTCCGGCTCGCAGGCGCCGCAGTTGATGCATTCTTCAGTTATCTTGATGGCCATATTATTTAAAATTAGGGATAATTAAAATTTAATTTTGCAATCCAAATATAAAAAGGATTTATGCATTTACAAGAGAGGATCCGTTTATTGGCCGAATTGGGAAGATATATGCTGTCGGACGATGCAGGGTGGCTTGCAGCCAGAAAAAAAGCATCTGTCGAGAATAAATGGTTCATCCCGGAATTCATTGACCGTGCAATCAACAATATTACCAACGAATTTCTCCATGAAGACAAGCTCCTGGCCTGGGCGGCAGACTATGGCCTGCCTGGCGAAAATGCGGCCCCCAAAACGATCGGGCTGGTCATGGCCGGCAATATTCCCCTGGTGGGGTTCCACGATTTCCTGGCCGTTTTCATCAGCGGCCACCGGCAGCTCATCAAGCCTTCTTCAAAAGACCAGGCATTGATCAGGCAACTGGCCGGGCAGTTGAATGCATGGGATGCCCGCAGTGCGGACTATATCGCCTTTTCCGAAATGCTGAAAGGATGCGATGCCTATATCGCCACCGGCAGCAATAATTCAGCCCGGTATTTCGATTATTATTTCGGGAAATATCCGCATATCATCCGGCGCAACCGCACTTCGGTAGCCATCCTTGCCGGAACCGAAACAACGGCAGCGCTCGATAAGCTGGCCGACGATGTATACCTGTATTTCGGGCTGGGCTGCCGCAATGTGACCAAGATCTATGTTCCCGGCAATTATGATTTCCTGCCCCTGCTGAATGCATTCAGCAGGTACAATTACCTCTCCGAACACAACAGCTATAAGAATAATTACGACTATCAGTTGACCCTGCTCATCCTGAACAAAAAATATTATATGACCAACGGCTCTATCCTACTCACGGAGAATCCCTCTCCTTTTTCGCCCATCGCCAGCCTGCATTTTGAATATTACGAGAATAAATCGCAATTGCAGTCATCCCTCCGGGAGCAGGAAAGCATTCAATGCATAATCGGTGAACAGCATATTCCATTCGGTGAATCGCAAAATCCCGGTTTAACGGATTATGCCGACGGAACAGATACCCTGCAATTTTTACGGCAGCTCTGAACGATTGACAGTTATTTGACTGCTAAATTTTCTTTCGTAAATTTGCTGAAGCGTGATCTACGAAAGGCTTAGTAAATTATTTGTTAAACTGATCCTCCGGTAGAAACTGTTTTTAAGCCTTGTCGTTTATTTGTTGTCTCAAGGCATGCAATTTGTCATTACTGATATAAAATTTTGAACTATCATGAAATTAAAACAAGTCGTAGCGATTGTGCTTCTCAGTGCTGCCACTTCCATAGCTTCCATCTGGGGTTATGATCATTTCAAGGGCAGCAAGACCTATTTCTACTCACAGGATTCGAGCAAGCTCCCCGCTAATTATGCGAAATTCTTCGACGGAGAGCATTTCGGTAACGGCGTTTCCGATTTTACGGATGCCGCCAGCGCAGCCATTCCGGCTACAGTACATATCAAAACCAAGGCTGTCCGTACGGTCAGCAATAACCTGCCCAGGAAAAACCCGTTCTCGGATCTTTTCGGCATAGATCCCGACGACTTCTTCGGCGACCGCCTCCGTTCCCTTCCCGAATCGGCTTCCGGCTCGGGAGTGATCATCAGCGAAGACGGGTATATTGTTACCAATAATCACGTGGTTGATGGTGCAGATGAACTGACAGTTACCCTCAGCAATAAAAGATCATTCAAGGCAAAAGTGATCGGCTCCGACCCCAGCAGCGACCTGGCCGTGATCAAGATCGATGCAAAGGGACTGCCCTTCCTGCTCTACGGCAATTCGGATGAGGTGAAGGTTGGACAGTGGGTGCTTGCCGTCGGATACCCGTTAACGTTAGAAACAACCGTAACGGCAGGTATCGTAAGCGCCAAGGGAAGGTCTATCGAGATCAACAGCAGGCAGAGCAAGACCCCGATCGAATCGTTTATTCAAACCGATGCAGCAGTGAACCCCGGCAATAGCGGCGGCCCGCTGATTACGCCCGACGGCAAGCTCATCGGCATCAACTCGGCAATAGCCTCTCCCACCGGTTCCTATGCCGGCTATTCGTTCACGATCCCGGTAAATATTGTAAAGAAAGTGGTGAACGATATCATCAAATACGGCACGCCGCAACGAGCTTATCTCGGCATACAGTACGCCCGCGATAATTTGAGCGATGAAGTGAAGAAAGACCAGGGCATCAAGGATGAAGACGGTGTATATGTTATGGATGTTACTCCCTCCGGTGCAGCTTCCGCTGCAGGGATCAAAAAAGGCGATGTGATCACCAAGCTCAATGGCGTTCCGGTGACCTCCGGCGCAGAAATGGTTGGCCAGATTGCCACTTACCGCCCGGGCGATAAAATAACGGTAACATATAAGCGCGATGGCAAGGACCACAATGTTTCCCTGGTATTGCGCAACAGCACGGGCACAACGGATGTGGTTAAGACTTCCGTGCTCGACAAGCTCGGCGCCGACCTGCAGACCTTGTCGAAAAAAGACGCCAACAACCTCGGCGTAAAAGGCGGCGTGGTAGTAAAGTCGATAGATGAAAAAGGATTGTTCAGCAAAACCAGGATGGAAGAAGGTTTCGTGATCCTTAAAGTGAACGGACAGGATGTAACGACAGTGGAAGAATTTCAGAAAATGCTGGAAGGCGCAGGAAGCGGTTCAGTTAAGCTGGAAGGCGTATATCCCGGATACGACGGAGCATTCACTTATCCGTTAAGGCTGAATGAGGAATAAAAAAGTTTTTCAATAGATAAAAGAGGCTGTCTCAAAAGGGGGCAGCCTTTTTCACATATGTAGATAAATAGGGAGGGAAATTGTAAGGAAGTAGAATAGAATTT
>CAYYZJ010000161.1:0-3639 GCA_964475615.1 uncultured Flavitalea sp.
GGCGCTGATCCATAAAGGCACCAGCTCCTTCCGTTCCTGCATGCGTTCGTTGAACTGGCTGTCGGACACGCCGGTCACTTTTTGCAGGATGGGCCTGGCCACAAACGGAAATACCGTGAGCCCGATCAGGTTGGCCATGAAATGAAACGGGTCGATGGTCTTTATGCGGCCCGATTTCATGGAGGCCTGCAGCTCACTGATGAAATGCGCGCGCATGGGCGCGATCTCTTTATCGATCTGACTGGCGATCTTGGAAGGATTGCCCCTGATCTCATTCAGGACGAACAGGGGCAGGTCGGGGTTGGCGCTCAGGAAATCGATATAATCATTCACTACCCTTGCGATCTTTTCCGGAACGGTTGCTTTTTCATCCAACACCTTGAAGGAAACGCCCTGGATGAATTTTCTGAAGTTCTCCATCATGATGATATCGAAAAGCTTTTCCTTGCTGCGGAAATAATAGTTAAGCAGGGCAAGATTGATACCTGCTTCAGCAGCAATATCCCTGGTGCGCACGGCGGCGTATCCTTTTTTGGTGAACAGCCTGCGCGCCGCTTCCTTGATCTTTTCTTCCGTTGAAAAATCCTTTGCCGGCGCTGCTTTTTTCTTTGGTTTCCTGTTCATGAGGCAAAGGTAGGGAGGAAATTCTGGTTTAAACAAATATTTTAATCAAATGATTAAAAAAATCCTTAACCCTTTCACCCAGCATCCTGCATGCTGAACAAATGGTTTGGAAGGCTTAACAATCCGTACGAAGTCCGTTGATCAACGGACTTCGTACGGTCTTTCTGGCTGTCCGGCATCGAAAGAATGCCGTTCAATTATTACAACAATCACTCCGCCCAGCTCATAATGTATCCGGGATTTTCAATTTCCAAAGCCTGTTTGGTGAGTTGCAAGGGATGGAAAGTATCTACCATAACAGCCAGCTCCTTTGTTTCTTTTGCGCCGATGCTGCGCTCAACAGCACCTGGGTGCGGCCCGTGGGGAATGCCGCCGGGATGAAGGGTGAGCATGCCTCTCGTTACATTTTTCCGGCTCATGAAATCGCCGTCAACATAATAGAGAAGCTCATCGCTATCGAGATTGCTGTGGTTGTATGGCGCCGGTATGGATTGAGGATGGTAATCGAATAAGCGTGGGCAGAAAGAGCAAACCACATAGTTATTCCCTTCAAAAGTCTGATGAACGGGAGGCGGCTGATGCACTCTTCCGGTAATAGGCTCGAAGTCGTGAATGGAAAAAGCAAAAGGATAGCAGCATCCGTCCCAGCCCACTACATCGAAGGGATGATGGCCGTAGTGGATGCCATAAAGCCGGCCCTTCTTTTTCGTGTTGATGAGAAAATCGCCCTGCTCATCTTTGGTGATAAGCGTCTTGGGCGGACGGATATCCCTTTCGCAATACGGTGAATGTTCCAGCAACTGCCCGTATTTGCTGAGGTATTTTTTGGGAAAGCGGATCGGGCTGAACGATTCCAGCAGGAGCAGCCGGTTATTGTCATCCCTGAACCCGATCTGGTAGATGGTTCCCCTGGGTATCACGAGATAATCGCCATAACCGAATTCGATGCTGCCATACATAGTATTCAGGGTTCCGCTGCCTTCGTGCACGAAGATCATTTCATCGGCATCGGCATTCTTGAAAAAATATCCGGTTGTGCCCGACTGTGGGGCCGCCAGTGAAATATGGCAGTCATTGTTGACCAGTATCGGCGTCCTGCTCTGCAGGTAATCTTTTTCAGGTTTGATCTTAAAGCCCTCGAAGCTCCGGTGCCTGAGCATTTTCTCTTCAGCAATGAGCGGGGCGATATCGTAAGGCTCGTCGGTGTGGATGATCTGGGTTGGCGGATGGCAGTGATACAATAAAGAATAATCGTTGGAAAATCCTTCTGTGGAAAACAGTTGTTCGGCATACAGGGTTCCGTCGGGCTTGCGGAACTGGGTATGGCGCTTGTGCGGAATGGATCCAAGCTGGTGATAGTATGGCATGGCTGATCGTTATGTCTGAACCGGGATTGAGCGATAATTGATTCTTCCGGCCTAGTTTCGTTTAATTAAGTTAATCAGGATCAATTTGGCTACCTTGGGATCAATGATCACATCGTCGTGCTCGAAATCGAGCTTGATCCTCCATTTCTGCATCGTTGCCGCTCCGATTACCACATCTTCCGACAAATTGGGAACTACCAGAAATTCGTCAGACAAGCGAATATCGTCTTTATAAAAATCCAGCGTTACCCTATTCACGATCTCCATGAAAACGTGTTCACTTGCAGTTGCCAGTCTCAATGGAGTATGCAAAGGGGCAAAATTCTCCAGTTCCTCGGCCCTGTCCTCATTGATGCATGAATAGGTTGCCCCGCTGTCGAACAACGCATACAGGTTCCTGGAATGCTTCGATCCTTCAAACAATAATGGTATTCTCAGTATCATTGCAGCATAAAGTTAATAAATTAAAGCCACGCATGAAACGGATCGGGATCATATCAGACACGCATCATTATCTCGACCCTGCTGTGTTCAAACATTTCGGGCAATGCGATGAGATCTGGCATGCCGGCGATTTTGGAAGCATCGAAATAGCCGATGCGTTGAGAAAGGCAAAACCCCTGCGCGGCGTTTACGGCAATATCGATGGGAACGATATCCGCAGCGAATTTCCCGAGCAACTGATCTTTACCTGCGAGGATGTGAAGGTGATGATAAAACATATCGGCGGCCATCCGGCAAGATATGCACCCGGCGTAAAGGACAGCATCCTGAAAGAGCAGGTAAAGCTCTTCATCAGCGGTCATTCGCATATTCTCAAAATCATCTATGACGATAAGCTGCAATGCCTGCATATCAATCCCGGCGCTGCGGGCAACCAGGGCTGGCATAAGGTCAGGACCATCGTGCGGCTTACGGTGGATGGGGGAAATATGAGGGATTGTGAGGTGATTGAATTGGGCAAACGCTGAACGCATGTCAAGGCGCGTTCAGCGTTCGGCGTTCAGCGTTCGGCGTTAAGTGTTTTCTATCATCATCCTCTGCATGTCCTCAACCGACACCTGTTTCTTTGGCGTGGAAATGATCCACACATAACCGAAAGGATCTTCGATGCGGCCGCTCCTGTCGCCATAAAACTGGTCGGCCACCGGGATCAGCAGCCTGGCGCCGTTGTCAAGCGCCTCCTGAACAACGGCATCCACATCCGGAACATAAAGGCAGAGATTGACCGAATTGCCCGATAATGTTTTAGGACTTTTATTGTATTGCGGATTTTCCTCCGAAACCATGACCACAGAACCCGAGATCACGATCTCCCCCTGAACCACGCGGCCTTCATGATCTTTTAACCGCATCTTATCTTTGGCATCGAATACCTTTATATACCAGTTGACGGCGGCATCCGCATCCTTGATGGCAAGCGCAGGTATTACGGCATTATAGCCTTCAGGAATATAAGCGTATGGCATGTTATTTTTTATTGTGTAATTCATCAAAATACATACCATCAAATTTAAAAAATTATGATCACCCGTATATGGCACGGCAGAACCAAAACAACAGATGCCGATGCATACCGTCAATTCGTTATCGATACCGGCATCGGGGATTATCTATCCACCAAAGGCAACCTGGGAGCGCAGATCTG
>CAYYZJ010000162.1:0-2244 GCA_964475615.1 uncultured Flavitalea sp.
GTTGCATAAAATGGCCTGCAGGTAAGGATCTGTTGCTCCGGTAATGTGAATGACATTCTTCATCCAGGATCTTCCATCCAATGTATTTGATGCCGTTTGCTGTGCCTGTTCAAATTCTTTCACTTTTTGAAGATATATTTCCACTTCCGACCCATTGATAGCGCCAAGGCGTCCGATCGGGGTCAGCGGAACAACATGAGATCCATCCGCAGAAGACAGCATCAGATCTGAAGCCGGATAACCAAAGGTCGGAATCAGGTTCAACAAGTCATCCGCCGGATCACTTTCATTATACCGGTAATCATTATACGCCATTCCGCGGCCGATCAGGAAAACATACTCAGGCTTTGCCGAATAATGCGCACGGGCATAATTGAGAAAATTTTTGACCGAAAGCGGATGTTTTTTGATTCCGAAAGCAAACTGATCAATCAGTTCATTGATGTCGACGATCTGGCTGTTGAACCCTCCGCCAGACGGCGAATTGCGGTAATTCTTATAATCGACAACCGGATTATTGCCGCTGGTTCCGGTATACAAAACAGGATTGCTGATGATGATATAATTTCCCTGGTTGATGGGATCGCTGAAATTCACGAAATTCTTTGCCGTCAACCCTCCTACTGTTTTTATATTTGAAGGATCTTCATTTACCAGCACCAGCTTTCTGGCAGCCGTAGTTCCCGACAATAAAAAGGTAAGCACATTGCCTGACCCAACAATGGCCGTATACCGCTCGCCGGTAACCATATCATAGAGCACCGGCGTTGAGCTGCCTACATTGAAATCCGTGATCTTGAGAAAATATCCGCTTGCCTTGGCAGGAAGCTCAAAATAAAAATTGGATTGACCGCCGAAATCAAACTGGCGGGGATAGTTGAGTTCATAATAAGAAGCTACTATCCTGTCGGAAATCGTTATGGCCTGGGAATTGTTGATAACCTGCATGCTTGCAGTTCCTGAACTGATCGTGCTCACCGGAACAGGCACACTGGTGTTGAGATCATAAAAACCATCCATCTCCGCATCAGTAACCAGGGTGCTGTTCACTTTTACCTGCACTCTTCTCAAGGTATCCACACAGCCTGCAAACCCCATCCGGAGCGTAGCGCTCGGGCCTCCGCCATATACAAACAAATTGGTCAGGGTGCTGGTGAAGGGGCTTCCCTTGTAAATAAAATCAGAGCTCCAGAATTCGCCGATATCATAAGAAGCTGAATAGATATTTTCAACTACATTCTGGGCAAATCCCGGATTCAACTGCGTCCGGAAATAAATACCAGCCGTGTACATGAAATACGGTTCAACCGGCAATGAATTTCCAGTGGTGTCGTTGCTTGCATTATGAAAATGAAAAGCAGTACCTGCAGGGTTCACCGTTAAAAAATAAACCGCAGTATCGGTCTGCAGGCTCCATTTGTCGGTATGCTGGTAGGCAGCATTGCGGTAAAGCGCCTTATCGGGTTTGCCGTCGTTCATCTGCCCCCAGAATTCGATATAATCACTGGCCCCCAAGGTTCCGCTCGATACTGAAGTATAGATCGGCACTTCCTGGCCATTCCGGAAGAGCTGGAAATATTGCACCGGTGTGCTGCCGAGACCTGCACCGGCCAGTACAGACTGCGGAATGCGGTACAATCCGTCGGCGCCCACCTTGAATTTATAATAGGTTTTACTGAAATCAATCCACTCATTGTTGTATGGCTGTGCATACAGGCCGAAGCTTGTCAGCAACAATAAAATGGTAATTAATCTTTTCATATCGGTTTCGTTTCCGGGTAACGGGTTTATGACTTCTTCTTGTTTTTCTTTTTCAGGTCGCGCAAATCGACCTTCAATGAAAATACATGGGTATATAACGGGTTAGATTGATTGGCCAGATTGGTAAACGCATAATCGATCTGCACATCGCCGACCCTGAAACCGGCGCCTACGCTTGGCTGATAGATCCAGATCTTTTTGCGGTTGGTAGTATCCTTATCGTCGAGCGTTTGCTGAAAATTGTTGATGCCGCCCCTTACAAAAAATACGTTGTTGTAAGAAAGCTCCAATCCCAGCTTGGGATCGATGCTGACCGGGTCGGAGCTGATCACGGTATTGCGTCGGCCGTCGAAAGTAATATCCAGGTTGGCTTCCGCAAGCAGGTTAAGCTTTTTATTTATCCTGAAATTATAAGAACCGCCCAGTATCAGTTGCGGTGCGGTCAGCTCGGTCGATTTGCTTGGTATATCGTTATGCGTTACA
>CAYYZJ010000163.1:0-1861 GCA_964475615.1 uncultured Flavitalea sp.
CGCTCATGGATATACGTACCCCCCACTCCGCCGGGGCCGCCGTTGAGGTATTTGTAGGAGCACCAAACGGCAAAATCAACATCCCAGTCATGCAATTGCAGGGGCACATTGCCCGCCGCATGGGCCAGGTCGAAGCCGGCAATGGCGCCGGCCTTATGTGCGGCGGCGGTAACGGATTGGATATCGAACAACTGTCCGCTGTAATAATTGATTCCGCCCAGCAATACCAGCGCCAGTGAATCGCGGTATCGATCGATCCAGGCTGTGATATCTTCTTCGCGGATGATCTTTTCTCCTTCCCCAGGCCCGATCTCGATAACGGCTTCTTCCGGATTCATTCCATAAAACCTTACCTGCGTTTCAACGGCATACTGATCGGAAGGAAAAGCGCCGGCTTCCATGATGATCCGGTAACGTGTTGCCGTTGGGCGGTAGAACGAGAGCATCATCAGGTGCAGGTTCATGGTTAGGGTATTCATGACCGTTACTTCGTGCTCCAGGCAGCCGGCAATGGCTGACAGCGGACGGCGGAAGAAATGCTGATAAAAAAGCCAGGGATTCCGGGCATGGGCATAGCCGTTCACGGCAAGATTGCGCCAGTCGTTCAGTTCCTGCTGTATGGCGGCTTCAACATGGCGGGGCTGCAGTCCCAGCGAATTGCCACAGAAATAAATGGCGTCGCTTCCGTTATGCTGCGGAAAATAGAACTGCTGCCTGAATGAGCGCAGGGGATCTGCTGCATCTTTTGCTTTGGCAAAGGACAAGCCGGCTTCAAATGAAAAGGCCATAATAAAAAAATGGATAACAAGTTAGAGATTGTTATCCATTAATCCTTGCAGTTGAGGTCCGGATCGTAAATATTATACGCTTACTTTGGCTTTCTTTTCCTTGCGCTTTTCCCTGTCCCTGTCGTCATCGTCATTGCCGCTGTTGCTGTCCGACAGGCGCACGGTGCCGAAGCTGCTCTTGATCCTTATTCTTGCCTTTCCGTCTCCGGCCTTACCGCTATAGTCCTTATCGAAGCGGGGGCCGTTGTCATCATCCTCTCTGTCTTCATTGATGGCAAAATCCGTATTGTTATGGAAGCTGCCGAAGCTGGTATGGATATCGAAATTGGCCGAAAGGTCTTTGGCAACGATCATCTTAACGGTGGAATAGGATTCGTTTACGGAGAGCTCGTTGATATTATTGTCTACGGCAAACTGCACTTTTCCTGAGAACTCGCTGTTGATCCTGACATTGCCGCTTACATTCTCGATCTTGGAATCGCTGTACTTGATCGTTACCTTGCCATTGCGAACCTGGGCGATGCTGGCGCTGCCGAATTCCACGTCCACTTCCTGAACATTGTCCAGCTTGCCTGCCGTCAGCGATCCGAATTTGCAGGTCAGCGTAACCGGGCCGCCGAAATCAGGAACCGTTGTTTTTCCAAAACTGTTTTCCAGGTCGAGAGGATTGCGGGAAGGCATGTACACGGTATAGTCGATATAGAATTTCCGGTCATCATCGCCATCGCCGTGGTGTTTGTTATCGTCGCGGATCTCGCCGACATGGGTCTTGAAATAGATATTGCTGCCGTTCCTGCTTTCATGCACGTCGATCTCATCGAGTATATCCTGCGCCTTTTCTTCAGAGCTGGCTTTGGCGCCGATCACTACATCTACCTTGATCTCGTTCTTGTCCCAGGTATTGATCACCACGTTTCCGAAAGAGTTGTCGATATTGAGCTTGTCGCTGGCGGTTACGGTGTACGACTTGCTGATCGTTTTTTTCTTATCCGCATCGTCGCCGTTCGGGAAGCCGGGCTTCGGCAGGGTAATAAGGGCCAGGAATGCAATGGTGCTAAACAGATTTATATGTT
>CAYYZJ010000164.1:0-10684 GCA_964475615.1 uncultured Flavitalea sp.
ATTTTTAGCAGCAGTGGAATCGGTTTTGGATAATTTCTCCTGGAGCTTTTTTTCCTTCCGGGAAAGACGTTCCAGATATTTTTCTGTTTGCCTGGTGAGCTGGTCATCGAGATGAGCGGTTTTACTGCGGATCTTATCGAAGAACTGATTGGGGAAATTGGTGATCCTGTCGATAACGGAATCCGGCTGCTGGGCATAAGAAAAAACACTTATCCAACATAGCATGCAGGTAATGCACAGCAGTATTTTCATGTAGCTGTGGTTTAGGAGTTAAGAATATCGAAAAGCTACATAAAGCCGGATTTCGAATCACAATCTTAGCTACGAATTATTTCCTTTCAAAATCAATCTTTATTCGTGTTGTTTTTGACAATGAGCGTGTCGAAAAAGAAAATATTCGTGCAGGCATTTCTAAGGGTGAAGGAAAATCGGAATAAGTGCGAGTTAATGATAAAATTTGATTCAAACAATACTTGGCGGCAATGATAACTTTTCAGTACAATGATCGCTATTCGTTCTCCATTTCTCAAATGATTGATTACGACTACTTAAAATGAGAAAGAGTTTTTTTTCTCAATTATTTCGGAACAAATAAGGGAAAAAATACCGTGTTTTAACGGGTGAAAAAATGATGTTTTAACGGTATAAATTATCCGTGTTTTCACGGGTTGAAGTAATTTATCTTATATGCTGTCTTCAATCTGATCGATCCTGCTATTAAGTATATTCCTTAGTTTATCGATGCCGTCATAAGAAAGCAAAACAACGCAAGATCCTACGGGATAAAGCAAGATAGAACACACACAAAATTTATGACTGAATAAGATGTTATTACAGCAGGCAAGTATAATGCATGCCGCTGCTAGCGACGGTTGTTTGACCTTAAAAAAATGATATGTCAGAAGCAAAAGATAATCTGATAACCAAAGGATTCTCCGGAACAATAGTTAAACTATTGACTTTTCATCAGCGAGCCCGGCAAGACAGTCGTGGCCAAACTGCGAAAGCCAAGTTCAGAACCACTTCAGAAAAGGCAATAGCAATAAGAGCTGAGTTTAAGACCTGCATTACCATTAAGAAGGCGGTCACCAAAGCCTTGTGCAAGGCTGCGGCCAGTCCCGAACAGAAGTGCCTGCAATGTGGCTGTTGCAGATGCATTCAATCCATCCACATTGTAATTGTTCTTTTTTCATATTTCGGATGTGCAAAAAATTAAGAAAAAAATGCTATGCCTCTAAGTGTTTTTATGTAGTGCTACGGCGAAGAATACCATCCCAGCCATTTAAAAAAAGTAGATAAAAATTATCCCGCTATCAATCCTTGTTTATTTTCTTTATACAAAAAGGGTGTTTTCACGGTATAAACCTCACTCGGATCGTATTATTTTCACATTCCGCTTTTAACCCCTAAAAACATTAATAAGTGGATGTCTACAAGAAAATATCAGAATATTTTTTCAGCGATTGGATAATGATCGTTCTGGCATTGATTGCTTTCATTGTAGGAATCAGAAATTATAACAAAGAAACACGGATTATTACTTATTATTTAGGCGCTTTTACACTGGTGAATTTCTCTTGTATTTATTTTGAACTTATCAATCCAAATCGATTAATTGATGGATTGGTTGTAAATGCATTTATTATTGCAGAATTTACCTTTTTTTATTTTTATCTATCAAGTATTATCTATTCGATTGGCATGAAACTTATCATGAAAGTTATTATGATTTTGTTTTGGGGATTTTACCTTTTTATTTGGTATAAATGGCCTAGGTATTTTTATTATTCTAACTATTTATCTTGCGCCTTGGTAAGTTTCTGTGTTATTATACCTTGCCTATTTTACTTTTATGAACTATTCACTGCTTCAAAACCCATTGATTTAAAAAGTCATGCTCCCTTTTGGATCGTCGTTGGAATTCTGTTTCACAACGGCTGCAGTCTCCCTATATTTCTTTTGGCAGATTATATAAACATTAATCATCCATCTTATTTTAAAATTTTTTTCCCAATAGTTTATACAGCATATAGCCTTCTTTGCCTATTATTCATAAAAGCCTATTTATGCAAGAAGCCAATCACATCTTAATGATGATATTTCTTATAGTGGTAATTATTTTAATTCTGCTGTTAATAGGATTTATTATTGGCATACTTTTCCTGTATCTTAAAAAACAGCATCGCTTTGCCAAGCACCTTGAATCCGTTCGTCTAAACTATGACCGCGAATTATTCAAGGCACAGTTGGAAATGCAGGAACAAACCTTTCAATATATTTCCCAGGAAATTCACGACAATGTAGGCCAGTTCATCTCTTTGGCCAAGCTAAACCTGAATACGCTTGATCTGGAAAATAAACAATCGATCAACCAGCAAATAGGACGTTCGACTGAATTGCTGACCCAGGCCCTTGATGATCTAAGGGATCTTTCAAAAAGCCTGAGCGCCGATCTGATCAGGAATGCAGGTCTTAATAAAGCCATTGAAATGCAAATTGCCCAGCTTCAGAAGGCAGGAAATTACAATGTAACCTTTGAGCTGGATGGAGCCTACCAGTATCTGGATGAACAAAAAGAAATTATTCTTTTCCGTATCTTACAAGAAGCCATTAATAATATAGTGAGGCATTCGAATGCTCATGAAGTACTTATCTTGCTTTGCTGTATTGAAGATCATGTCAAGCTATATATCCAGGATGATGGCCGCGGATTCGATCCCGACTTCACGGATAGCAATAAAAAATATGAAACCAGCGGCATCAACAATATGAGAAAAAGAGCTGCTTTGATCGATGCCGAATTCAGTTTGGAAACTGCGCCCGGCACGGGAACCAAGATTACCATCACTGCCCCAATAAATAACCATGATGCAGCAAATAACAGCGCCAGTTAAAATTGCCATGGTCGACGATCATGTGCTCTTGCGGGATGCACTGGCATCCGTAGTCGATACTTTCGAGAATTGCCAAACCATATTGCTGGCCAGCGACGGGAATGAATTTATAGAGAAATTGCAGCCGGAAAACCTGCCCAACCTTGTTATTCTGGATCTCAGCATGCCGGTTCTGGACGGTTACGAAACAGCCAAATGGCTGCGCCGGAATTACCCCGAAATACCGGTATTAGTCCTGACCATGTATGATTCGGAGATGGCGCTGATACAGCTCCTGCAGGCAGGGGTCAGGGGATTTATAAAAAAAGATATCCTTCCGAACGAGTTGTACAACGCTATACAATCGGTAATGTGCCTGGGTTATTACTATTCGCAAAGTACCACAGGCCGGATGGTTAACCTGCTTGCACGGGAAGGAGGGAGAAGGAATATGTTTAATTCCGGTGTGCTGAATGCAAATGAAATCCGGTTTCTGAAACTGGTCAGCACAGACATGACCTATAAAGAAATTGCAATGCAAATGAACATCAGCCCACGTACGGTTGATAATTACCGCGATTCCCTGTTTGTTAAACTGCATGTAAAAAGCCGGGTGGGCCTTGCTATTCTTGCCATCCAGAGCGGTATGGTTACCCTGAGTTCCTGAATTAATCGATCAGCTTATTGCGCATGCCGTACATAATGAGTCCGGCAATGGTCTTGGCCCCTACTTTGGTTTTCATGTTCTGGCGGATGGTTTCGATGGTGCGGGGACTTAGAAATACCTCTTTGGATATCTCCTCGGTAGTTTTATCCTGGGCCAGTAGCTTTAAAATGCGCACTTCCTTTTCGGAGAATTTTATGGGATCGGGATAAAACTGCCTTACCTGCCGCTTGGTCTGGAGTTTCGATAATACCGCTTTATTGACAAGATCATTGAAATAGAAGTCTTCATTCATGCAGGCCAATATGGCCTGGTATATTTCATCGGGGTCAGTGGTCTTGGTAAGATAGGCATTGGCCCCCATCTCCATCATCTTGGATATCATTTCCTGGTCGTCGTACATGGTGAGCACGATGATCTTCACCTCTTCGTACTCCTTGCGCAACAGGCCGATGGCATTGATGCCGTCTACCTCCGGCATGCGGATATCCATCAATAACACGTCCGGACGCTTGAGTTGCATTTTGTGAACCAGATCCTTACCATCTTCGGCTTCCCATAGTATCTTCAGGTATTCCCTGTTCTTAAGAGCCATTTTGATACCATCGCGGAAAATCTTATGATCGTCTGCAATAGATACCTTGATTACCAATTCAGCGCTCATACCGCAATTTGTAGAATTAAGGGTTATAGGTCTAAATTTTAAAATAGATCGTTAGTGATAATGTGCGTTTTATTGCGCATTAAATAAATGTGATCGTTTTCATGCCGGTTTTAAAAACCACACAACAGGCATTAGCATTTCTACGTGAATCCCGGTAATTTCTGCATAAACAAAAATGGGCAAATCTGCTCTTGTTCCGGGCAGTCCGGCCATTTATTTTTGTTCCGGAAGTTGATTGATCGGGATTCGTCGCGAAACCATCCAATGTCCACTCACCGTCCAACAAGAGATTTTCAATATCCGTGAAAACCAAGCAGTAAATCCGAATCGATCAACTTCTTCTTTCTTAAATAACAGCTCCAAATTAACGCCAAAAGAGTATTTTAATTGCCATGCCGGCTACTCATTCGGCGTGGTTTGAAAAATATGTAATTTTTACGCAATACTTCTTTTGTCAGGCCCCGTTTTTAGAATCCAATAACTACTACATTATCCGCTATACTAAGGGTTTTTATGTATTAAAGAGCTTGGGAATTTATCCACATTTACCCTGCCTTGTGCATATCTCTCTTCATTGCCTGTAAATTCCCTATGAAATTTACGAATATGTTCATAGTAAAAATACTATGAACATAGAGAATAAATACGTTATCTTTGCTAGTAAAACAACCAGAAATGGTTGCGTAAATTAACGACTGATCTGAATTTAAGGCAATTTAACTCAATTTACCGGAACACAGGACGGTTGCCGGGCTTTTTTTTTAGGGGTTACTTTACGCTACTGAAAAGTAGCATTTCTAAACCTCTAAAAACTATTAATTATGATTAAAAATCAACCTACCTCTGCTGTTAATTACGCCCAAGTTGGCGAGGCAATCAGTCATGAGCTGGCCGGTAAAATGGTTAAGGATTACCAGGACGCGCATCCTGCAGAAACTCACTTGTGTTTTACTGTCGGTAAAAACATTATTGAACAGATATTGGCTCAACCTGGTTGTGTGGCCATGCGTTTTTATAATGCTATTGATGAAAATGGTAAACAAACTTTGGTTTATGCTGGTGTCGATGAAAAAGGATATACTATCATGGAATATCCCGCTGTAAATGAGGAAGGTAAGTTGGGAAGAGTTGAAGCTTTAATTGGCGATAAGTCTGGAATAACGGCTGCCTGGTTTGCATAAAATTGCTTATTTCTTATAAATATTGCTTCGGTATTTATATATTTGATCATATTAGATCAAATTGGCAATAGTTGTAAGCATATTTTCACCTTTATTACCTATAATTCTTTTTTTGCTTTTTTGTGTAAAAAGAAGTAAAATAGAATTATGGGTAATATTTTTTTATAGTGTTTTTTCAGTTATTATTGACTTTGTGCAAGGAACAACCATATGGGGTAGGAGAAATAGATTTGAATTATACAGCATTTTTATAATTATTGAATATGTGCTATTCTCTTATTTCTTTTACCTTTCTTCAAATTATAAACTATTTAAAAGAATTATAATTATTTTTTCGATTCTAATTATTCCTATACTAATTGTTGTATTTCTTAAAGTTAATAATAACAGTTTTAATTCTGTTTTAGCATCTATTGAATCAATAACAGTCATTATTCTCTGTATTTTTTATTTTTTTGAACAGATCAATAAACCTACATATTCCTTTATCTATTCTTCGCCCAATTTTTGGATAGTAATTGCTATTATGATTTATATGTCAAGCACCTTGTTTCTGTTTATCCTTGCAAATAATTTAACTGAAAAAGAACTACAAAAATACTGGATCATCAACAACCTCTCCAACATTATAACCAACATCATATTTTGCATCGCTTTCCTCGTGAACCGTTTCGTTCCTCAAAATCCATCATCTGAAAAGCCGCTCTATTCCGGTATGCCTGAAAAACCCTGGAATCAACAACCCTAAATCCCCTTCACTGAATGACTCTATTGCAAGTTTTGAGCGCTGATAATAATATCTCAATGGTATTGTTCTTCGGTACCATAGGCATGCTGGCCCTCACCATCGGGCTCATCGTATTTATCAGCTTTCATCAGCGCAAGGTTATCCGCTACCAGAACCAGCTTCAGCGCATGGAACAGGATCAGCAGAAAACCCTGCTGAATGCCTCCATCCGCCTGCAGGAGGAAGAGCGGCAGCGCATTGCCGCCGACCTGCACGACGATGCAGGCCCCCTGCTGGCAACCGCCCGACTTTACCTGAACGAAAACTTCGTTAACCTGGATAAGAACACCCAGCTACAGAGCATCTATAACGCCAAGCAGATCATCGACGATACCATCCAGCTCATCCGCAACATCTCGCACAGCCTTATGCCGCCTACCCTCAAGAACTTCGGGCTGGAATCGGCGGTGAACGACCTGTTCCAGAAGATCAGCGGCTCGGGCAACATGAATGCCAGTTGCCGCTTTCACGATTACCGCGAAAGGCTGAAGGCGGAAACCGAGCTCATCATTTTCCGCGTTATCCAGGAGCTGGTGAACAATATCCTAAAGCACAGCAATGCCAGCTTTATTCATCTTACGCAAAATACCAGCGGCAATAAATTCTTCATCCGCATTCACCACGACGGGCGCGGCCTTACCCAAACCGATTATGAAAAGCTGAATAAAAGCAATGTGGGCCTCGGCCTCAAGAATATCCAGAGCCGGCTGAAAGTGCTGCAGGGCAAGATATTTTTTGAAAAAGATATGTCGCAGACTTACTATAAGGTAACCATCGAACTGGTGCGGGATGATGATGACAGGCAGGGATAGGATTGAAATTAATGCGTACCTTTAAATATCCGATTATACAATAACCTATGGGAGTAATCAAAGTTGCTATCGCTGATGACCACAAGATTTTCCGTAAAGGGGTAGTACTGTCCCTGCGGCCTTATAACAACATTAAATTTGTTCAGGAGGCCGAAAACGGGCAGGAACTGCTCGACGGACTGCCTGCCTCGGAGCCTGATGTGATCCTGATGGACCTCCGGATGCCGCTGAAGGACGGTATCGAAACCACCAAGATCATTGCCAAACAATATCCCCATATCCACATCATTGCGCTGACCATGTATGAAGACGAGCGCTTCGTGAGCCACATGATGGAAATAGGGGCCAACGGCTACCTGCTTAAAAGCGCCGACCCTGCCGAAATAAAACGCGCCATCGTTGAAGTGGCCACCAAAGGCTATTACCTCAACAATTTCGTGAACCGCATCCTGCTGAAAAAATCGCATTCCCGTACCAAGGTCATCCCTAACCTGAATACGGAAATAACGCTGAGCGACCGCGAAAGGGAAGTGGTGAAATATATTTGTATGGAATTTACCGCCCAGGAAATAGCCCAGAAACTGGAAGTAAGTCCGCGGACCGTGGAAGCCATCAAAGACAGGCTGATGGAACGGTTCGGGGCAAAGAATACAGCCGGGCTGGTATTTTTTGCCGTAAAGAATAACCTGATCGATTAATTTTATGCCCCGTCTATGAAAAGGATAATTTCCACATAACCTCATCTCTATGAAAAACCGGTTTGGCCTTAATCATCACTGCGCATGTTCAAAACCGGTAATTCACTCATCGACGCCTTTTCCCTGGCCGTTGCTTTTCTTCCGCTGTTGCCGGTGCTCATCATCCTGCTGAAAAGAATTTACCGCGAAGAGGCCCTGAACTTCCTGATGCTGCTCTGCCTCATCAATTTTATTCCCGGCTTTACCTTGCAGTTGCTGGAAGTGCCCGATGCCGGCAAGGCGTTTATTGAAAATATATTTTCGCTGCTGGAACTGCTGATCCTGGTACAGATCTTTAAGCCCGTGTTGCCGGCCCGCAGCAAAGAGATCGTGAACATCCTGGCCATTGCCTTTCTTTCGGCCATGATCACATTTTATTTACTGAGAGGAATAAGCGCGCAGAAAATAATGCCTCAGGGGTTGCAAAGCGGCATCATCATCGCCATTACCCTGCTTGCCCTGGCAAGCATCATCAAAAGCGATAACATGCAGGTGCTCCGTTATCCCCTTTTCTGGATCGCTACAGGCACTTTATTTTATTTCAGCACGCTTTTCCTGATTTCGTTTGCGCATTGGTGTTGTATTCCGCAAGGCAGGCATGCCGGCCGGGATAAGCTGGTGCTGCTGAATGTGGCTGCACTGGCGCGCTATTTTTTCTATATCCTGGCCGCTGCATTGTATATCGACCGTGGCAAAGAAGGCTAAACCGTCATTTCCGGAACCCGGGCAGGCACAGTCAAACGGCCGGCTGTTTTGCTTTTGATCTCTTCAACAGATACACCGGGCGCCCTTTCGCGTAATACGAAACCATCGGGCCCGATATCCAGCACTGCCAGTTCGGTTACGATCTTTTTTACGCAGCTCACCCCCGTTAACGGAAGCGTGCAGGCAGGAAGCAGCTTGGATTCTCCCCTGGGATTGGTATGCTGCATGGCAACGATGATATTTCTTGCACTGGCCACCAGATCCATGGCCCCGCCCATTCCTTTCACCATCTTGCCCGGTATTTTCCAGTTGGCGATATCGCCTTTTTCCGAAACCTCCATGGCACCCAGCACCGTAAGGTCTATCTTGCCCGCGCGGATCATGCCGAAGCTCTCTGCACTGTCGAAGAAACTGCCGCCGGGCAAAATGGTTACGGTTTCCTTTCCGGCATTGATGAGGTCGGGATCAATCTCTTCCTCGCGCGGATAAGGGCCCATGCCCAGCATGCCGTTTTCGGACTGCAGCATGATCTGCATGCCGCTGGGAATATAATTGGCAACCAGGGTAGGGATGCCGATGCCGAGGTTTACATACATGCCGTCTTTCAATTCCTGTGCAATGCGTTTGGCTATGCCGAATTTATCCAGTGCCATAGAATTTATTTTAAGGGAACCAGCTCATGCAGGTCTTCCATCCGTTCTTCAAAAGATTGGGCCAGCACGGGGTTGATGACGGAAAGGGTTTCGCTGTTCCGTTTTAACAGGTCGAATGCTTTATTGAAACCATCCTGCCCTTCGCCCAGCTCCAGAATGGAGTTTTCCTCTCCTTTTTGCTTGTCTTTCTCGTAATCAGCTATATCGTCCATCAGCAGGTAAGAAGTGTGCAGGGCATACCAGTAGGCAATGGCCGAATTGGTTTGCGCTTCAGTCAGCGGAAGATCGCAAAGAACGAACAGGAAAACATCGGCGCGGTTCAGCGCAGGAACGGGCATTCCCAGCCTTCCCTGCGGCTTTAAAACAGGCTGTTCTATATAGCCGAGCAGCTCCTTATAAAATGCAGGATTCTTTATACGGCCTTCAAATAATTTTTTTATCATTTCGAGGTGGCTGTTAAAATCCATCTCTCCGAATTCAACGAGTATGGCATAATGCATGATCTGCTCCATCAACTGAACATGACTTTCATCCAGCAGCAGCTCTTTCGGAACTCCTGTCCTGAACAACAGATCATAATAAACCGGAATGGAAATAAATCCATTGCCTCTCCCGATATACAAAAGCCGGTTTCTCCAGAATGCATTGCCTTCCGGAATTTTCCGGTCTACAAAAAAACGGGCTATTGTTTTGTCGACACCCATATCATGATGCAGGCGGTGAACTGAAATGTACATACGCTATTTTTTTTCAGGCTCCATGCGGACTGTTTTCCGCTCAATCCGTTTTTCATATTGCTGACCCTGGAATATGCGGTGAACATAAACGCCGGGCACATGGATCTGGTCGGGGTCAAGCTCGCCGGCCGGCACAAGCTGCTCCACTTCTGCGATGGTAATATTCCCCGCCCTGGCCATGGAAGTGGAAAAATTCCGGGTTGTTTTTCTGAACACGAGGTTGCCCCAGGCATCGCCCTTCCAGGCCTTTACAATGGCAAAATCCGCATGCAGGGCATGTTCCATGAGATACATCTTGCCGTTAAAGGCCCGCGATTCCTTGCCTTCTCCCACTTCGGTGCCATAACCTGCGGGAGTATAAAATGCAGGAATGCCCATACCGGCCATCTGTATGCGCGTAGCCAGGGTTCCCTGCGGTATCAACTCCACATCCAGCTCTCCGGCCAGCAACTGGCGCTCGAACTCGGCGTTCTCGCCCACATAGGAGCTGATCATTTTTTTGATCTGCCGTGTTTTTAACAGTAATCCCAAACCGAAATCGTCCACCCCGGCATTATTGGAGATGCAGGTAAGGTTGCGCACGCCTTTTTTTACCAGGGCGGCAATGGAATTTTCCGGGATGCCGCATAAACCAAAGCCTCCGAGCATGATCACCGCGCCGTCTGAAATATCGCGAATGGCATCGCCGGCATTGGCAACTATTTTATTCATGGAATGAATTTAAGATATAAAAACAACTTTGCGATGGGCCGGGCTCATTTCACATTGATCCTTTTGAACAGGTTGGTATCGGGCCTGCCTTTGCGGCGCCTGTTTATGCTGTCGAACATGAGCTTTCCGCGCAGTTGGCTATTGCGCAGGGTCAGGCTGT
>CAYYZJ010000165.1:0-2465 GCA_964475615.1 uncultured Flavitalea sp.
GACCAATCCGTGCACTATGCCCCATATACTGAATGAAGCGGCTTCCACATCTCCTTTCCGCAGAAAACCTTTTTTCATACATTCACTGACCAACTGTTTCAATGAATCGAATGCAATTTCTCCGTTTTTCCAATCGCAGTCCGGCCGCTGGGATAGTGCCTTCATGGGTGCGCGCTGAATGAGCATGATATCGTAGAATTCAGGATTGGCAAGGCCGAAATTGAGATAGTTCTCTCCCATTTTGTGCAGCCTGGTGATGGGATTTTCGATGTCGGCCAGGTTACGGTTAAATTCGCTGAGCTTTTGAAAACCCAACTGGTGCAGCTCGTAAAAAATCTCGTTCTTGTCTTTAAAATAGAGGTAAACCGTGGTTGGACTGTATTCGATGAGATCCGCGATTTTGCGGATGGTAACATGCTCAAAGCCTTCTTCCACAAATAATTTCATGGAAGCATCCAGGATCATTTTTCTGATCTCTAGTTTTTGTTTTTCCTTGCGTTCCGGTATACCCATATAACTATAATTACAATGTAAAAATAATTAACGTTGTTAAGTTTCCCAAATTATTTTATCCACATTTCCTAACCAACGGGCGCTGACCTTATGTTCCTCAACTGGCCCAGCCTATACAGCACTTCTTCTTTCCTGTTTTTTGGCACAGCCAGCTTTATCTTACAGAACAACTGGTTATCCTGCTCGATGATCCTGCATCCGCATTGCTTTACGATCAGCATTACTTCATTCAACTGGGTATAATCGAATTCCAGCAGAAATTCTTTTTCAACAGCCTGTTGAATAACCGGTGTCAATTGCAGCGCCAATGCAGCGGCAGATTTATAGGCATTGATCAGTCCCGGAACACCCAATAAGGTTCCTCCGAAATATCTCACTACGATTACAGCAGTATTGATCACTCCTTTGCTGTCTATTTGCCCCAGAATAGGCCGGCCCGCCGTTCCCGACGGCTCTCCGTCATCACTTACCCTGAAATTATTTCCATCCATGCCGATGCGGTAAGCAAAACAATGATGCGTTGCCTTGGGATGCTCTTTTTTCAGTTCATTCAATCTTTGCCTGAACGCTCCAACATCGTTTACGGCGTAAGCATACGCAATGAATTTGCTTCCCCGATCCTTGAACTCGGCGACCGCAGGGCGGGCAATGGTATAATAAAAGTCTGGATCCATAATTTTTTGATAAACACTCAACATTCAACACTCAATATTCAATGTTCAAGGAAGAAATTTTTCAATTAAATATTTTATTTATTATTTATCCTTGAGTGTTGAGTGTTGAATATTGAGTATTGAGTGTTACCCGCTATTTTCATTCTGTTCCGGAGTTTTTAAAATACCGGATACTATCCGAAAGGATATTCTCCCTTTTCACCATCTCCGCATAAGGCAATCCCGGCGCCGCGATCCCTTCTCCTGCTATCAACCCCTCATTCGTAATGATCCTCGCTTCATCCCAAATTCCTTCATCGATAAAAGACTGCAGCAGCCTGGCTCCTCCTTCCACGATCACGCTTTGCAGGCGCAGTTGATATAGAGCATGCACGATCTGATGCACCAGGCTAACGTCATGGGTTACCTGATAATACAGAAGCTTGTCCTGTTCTTCATGCTTGATGGTATTGAAGATGATCGTTGCCGCTTCTTCATTGAAGAGCCTGAGCGATGAAGGCAGGCTCAGATCCATATCCACGACCAGTCGCACGGGATTAGGCCCTTTCCATAAGCGCACCGTAAGCGCGGGATCATCCATCAAAGCGGTATTGGTGCCAACGAGTATGGCCGCTTCTTCCGAGCGCCAGCGGTGCACCAGGCGGTTGCTGAATTCATTAGAAATAAAAATCCTCGAACGATTGTCATTAGCCAGCTTGCCATCTGCGGTTTGCGCCCATTTCAAAATAATATATGGCCGGTGTTGTATATAAAAAGTAAAAAATCGCTTGTTCAGCCCGATGCATTCTTTTTCAAGCATTCCCAGCTCCACCTGAACACCGGCTGCTTTCAGTTTTTCGATCCCTTTTCCGTTTACATCTGGAAACGGGTCGCGGCATCCGATGACCACGCGCGGAATCTTCTTTTTGATGATGAGATCGGCGCAGGGCGGCGTTTTCCCGAAATGTGCACATGGCTCCAGCGAAACATACATGGTGCTCAATTCAATGAGCGGCTCATCTTCTTTTTTTACAGAAGCGATACAGTTCACTTCGGCATGGGCTTCTCCATATTTTTGATGGTATCCTTCTCCGATGATCCTTCCTTCATATACCAGCACAGCGCCTACCATAGGATTCGGGGCCACATGGCCGGCAGCCAGGGAAGCGAGATGGATGCAGCGATGCATGAAAGAGGCAAGTGGCGAATGGCCAGTAGCGAGTGGGGATTGCTGAACCATGCATGCAAAATTAATTCATTTGCCTCCATAAATAGTAAGTTTGCCGGCATGACTATACA
>CAYYZJ010000166.1:0-4553 GCA_964475615.1 uncultured Flavitalea sp.
TATTTCTCGACATCGGCAATGTGCTGCTCACCAATGGATGGGGACATTCATCGCGGCAGCTTGCAGCGGCAACATTCGGACTGGATATCGTTGAAATGGAATCCAGGCACCATCTTACCTTCGATACCTATGAGCAGGGCAAGCTCAGCCTGGAAGAATATCTCGACCGCACGGTGTTCTATGAAGCCAGGCCCTATACCAAGGAAGATTTCCGGCAGTTCATGTTTTCCGAATCCAAGCCCTTTCCGGAAATGATCGAGCTGATCATTGCCCTGAAAAAGAAATACGGCCTGAAGATTGCCGTGGTCAGCAACGAAGGGAGGGAGCTGAATACATACCGGATCCGGAAATTCAACCTGGCCTCTTTTGTGGATTTCTTCATCTCCTCCTGCTTCGTTCATTTCCGCAAGCCGGATGCCGATATATTCCGGATTGCCCTGGACATTGCACAGGTAGAACCGGGAGAAGTGCTCTATATCGAAGACCGGCCCATGTTCGTGAGCGTGGCGGAAAGCCTGGGCATTACCGGCATCCATCATTCGGATTATGAAACCACCAGGCAAAAGCTCCAGTCTTTCGGATTGATCATGTAAAATCACCATTATGAAATTAAAGGATATTGCCGAACTGATCGGCGCGGAAAATGAAGACCTGCTGACGCATACCTGCTCAACCGTTGCCAAAGATCAACTGTATCTTCCCTCGCCGCGGGTGATCGAGGATATTTTTCTGGGTTCTAACCGTAACGTACAAACGCTGAAAAGCCTGGGTTCCATCGTCAATGCGGGGCGGCTGGCAGGAACAGGTTATCTGTCCATACTGCCGGTTGACCAGGGCATAGAGCACAGCGCAGGCGCTTCCTTTGCTTCCAATCCCATGTATTTCGACCCGGAAAATATCATCAGGCTGGCGATCGAAGGCGGATGCAATGCAGTGGCCACCACTATGGGAGGGCTGGCCATTGCATCGAGGAAATACGCGCACCGCATCCCGTTCATCGCCAAGATCAATCACAATGAACTGCTCACCTATCCCAACAAATACGACCAGATCATGTTCGGCTCGGTAAGGGACGCCTGGAACCTCGGCGCTGCCGCCATCGGCGCTACCATTTATTTCGGTTCTGAAGAATCCACAAGGCAGATAACCGAAGTGGCGCATGCTTTTGAAGAGGCGCATAGTCTGGGCATGGCTACCGTGCTCTGGTGCTATCTGCGCAATGCCGCTTTCAATAAAGACGGTGTCGATTATCATATTGCCGCCGATCTTACAGGGCAGGCCAATCATCTCGGCGTAACCATACAGGCCGATATCATCAAGCAAAAACTGCCCGAGGTCAATGGCGGGTTCAAAGCGCTGAACACCGGCAGCAGCAGCTACGGCAAGCTCGATGAGCGCATTTACAGCAAGCTCAGCACCGATCATCCCATCGATCTCTGCAGGTACCAGGTGCTGAACTGTTATATGGGGAAGATCGGGCTGATCAGTTCAGGCGGCGCCTCCAAGGGAGCCTCGGACCTCAGGGAAGCCGTTCGCAGCGCCATCATCAACAAACGCGCAGGCGGCATGGGACTGATTTCGGGAAGAAAGGCTTTCCAGCGTTCGTTCGAAGACGGAGTGGCTTTGCTTCATGCCATCCAGGATGTGTATCTGGAAAAAGGGATCGGCATTGCCTGACCTGTTGGCCGATGTTCTATTATTTCGGGAATGTAATTCTTACATTGTTGCCCGAAGTAGTGAAAGCAATGCCGTCGGGCCGTTGAATTCGGCCTTGTTTCGTGAGGCGTTAATCGTGAGGCGGAAGTCAAGATAGAAGTCATGAGGCGTCAGTCATGAGGCAGCTATTTTTTCTTGCCTGCCGGCTTATTTTTCTGCTGCTGTCTCCATCCTTCTGCAGGATACCATTTCCAGTTGGCGGTGAATTTTCCTTTGAGATGCATGGTGTCTTTGCCCGGCGTAACGCAGACCTGGCGATAGCTGCCGGTTTGCCTGGAGCTGTCGCCCGAAATGCTGATGGAATCCGTGGCGGATTGCTGCAGCAACACATGAAAACCATTGAAAGCCTGAAGGAATTTCCGGATGGAATCTCTCCCTGTTGTATTAATGCAGCTCCTCGAACTGCCCGGTCTGCTTGTTCTTGCGCACGTTGTTCCAGTTGAAATATCTTCCGTTCATAGCCACATAAACGCCGGGCGGGAGCGACTGCGCAAAAGCCAATGCGCTTCCCAGGTTGAAGAATCCATCCGAGCTTCCGAATTTATACGGGATCATGGCGCCCGTGAGCACGATGGTCTTTCCCTTCACTTTTTCGGCAAGCACGGCGGCAGTAATGTCCATGGTGTCCGTGCCATGCGTAATGACGATCTTGTCTTCGGCGGCGGCCAGGCACTGGTGAACGATCAATGCCCGGTCTTCATCGGTCATATACAGGCTGTCGATCATCATGAGGGTGCGCACGGTTACCGACAGCGTGCTCCGGCTTCGGTTGAGCATTTCCGGTAGATGGGTTTCCTTGAAAAAAAGCTCGCCGGTAAGTTCATTGTATTCCTTGTCGAACGTGCCGCCGGTCACGAAAATGCGGATGGCCATAGCTGGGGTTTTGAATTTGCAAATGTAGGAATTGACTGCATAGCCTACTGTACTTTCTTGTTCCGGTATTCATTGGGCGAAACCCCCATGATCTTCGTGAACATCCTCGAAAAATAATAGGGATCCTCGATGCCCAGCTTATACGCTATTTCCTTGATGCGGAGCTGGGTAAACAGCAGGAACTGGCAGGCCTTCTGTATTTTAAGATGATGGAAATATTCGATGGGCGCAAACCCGGTTTCCTTCTTGAACAGAAAGGAGAAATAAGAGGGGGAGAGATTGACCGCATGCGCAATATTTTCCAGCGTAAGCATCTCATCGATCTGATTGCGCATATACTCGATCGATAGTTCGACCGTGCTCAGGGCAGCCGGCTTTTCGCTGTTATTGAACTTGTCGCTGAAGGCGAATGAGGTGAGATAATGCCAGAGGCACATATTGGCATACAGTAAATTGTCGCTGCTGTACCCTCTTTCCAGATGCGTATACATTTGTCCGAACAGCCCGATGCGGTGCTCATTGTATTGTATGAAACCCTTATAGCTGTTCCCGGATTGTTTGAACAGCAGATCTACGATGGCGCCGGAATTGTTTCCCTTGAAATGTATCCAGTAAATCGTCCAGGGATCATTTTCATCGGCAGTATAGGTATGCGCCGTATTTGCGGGGATGATAAAATATTCGCTGGGATTGATGCTGTAATTTTTTTTCTTAATTCTAAACCGGCCCTTGCCGTCTATACAATAAATGAGAATATGCTGGTCGGCTCCATGCAGGCGTTCGCGGTAATGATAGCGCGCCCTGGGGTAGAAGCCAATATCGGTAGTGTACAAAGGCGAGATCACCGGGTTGGTAGCGCACCGCCTGGCCAGTATCTGTCTTGGTATAACAACGGCCTTCTGGCCTTCAAAGCCGTCCTTCTTTCTGTTGCAAGCAATCTCCATGGTCAAATAAAATTAAAATTAGGGAATAATAAAATAATCCATCATATTCTAAACATTGTCCATTCCCGCCGCATTCGATCGCTTATAGCTTTGATATACCAAATTGCCAAAACTGCCAATATGAAAAAATTCATGACTGTCTCCCGGCCGCATGGCCTTTATCTTTCCTTATCAAAAATATTTTTCTTTCTGCTCCTCACTGTACCGGCTGCTACTGCCATGGCGCAAAATAAAGTTCATGTTACCGGCGTCATCAAAGACGAGAAGGGGCTTCCTTTATCGAATGTAACGGTTACCATTAAAGGCAGCGCTGCCGGAGCAACTACCGATGCAGGAGGCCAGTTTGCGATCGATGTTCCGGGCCCCAGGTCCGTGCTGGTCATTTCTTATGTCGGTTATCAAACGCAGGAACAGGTAGTGGGATCCAGGCGCAATTTCGAGATCAGGCTTGCTGCAGGAACGGGCAAGCTCGATGAAGTGGTGGTAGTGGGCTATGGAACGCAGAAAAGGACTTCGGTCACTGCTTCCGTGGCCACCATCAAAGGCGAGGATATGGCCGCGCAGCCTGTTGCCAATATCAGCAACAGCATCGGCGGCCGCGTTCCGGGGATTATCTTTTCGCAGGGCAGCGGAGAGCCGGGATATGACGGCTCCAATATCCTGATCAGGGGAATCGGAACAACCGGGTCTACCAATCCGCTGGTGATCGTTGACGGAGTGCCGAGGAATTTCACCCAGCTCGATCCGAACAGCATCGCTTCCATCAGCATTCTGAAAGATGCTGCTGCCGTTGCCCCTTACGGTATGGGCGGCGCCAACGGCGTTATCCTCATCACTACTAAAAAAGGAAAGACCGGGGCGCCTTCATTAACCTACAATGCTTATGTAGGATGGCAGAACCCTACCAGGCTCACCAAATTCGTGAACTCCTACCAGTACGCTACTTTGTTCAATGCAGCCGATGACAATGAGGGCGCGCCGCACGCTTATTCCGACTGGGCCCTGCAGAAATACCAGGAT
>CAYYZJ010000167.1:0-8819 GCA_964475615.1 uncultured Flavitalea sp.
GGTTTGTTTTATATTGGTCGAAGAATATTTTTTTCAAACGCATCAGGCACTTGTATTTCTGGTTCTTTGCATTGTCTGCATTGGTATACCCGAAAGCGCCTGCTATTTCAATCATGCTTTTTTTCTGCAGGTAATAGGATTCGAGCAAACTCTTGCAGGGCTCGCCTAAACTTTGCATGGCTTTTTCCATCAGCATAAAATCCATATTCCGCTGCTCATGCATTTCGAGATCCTCTTCCACGGGAACCGTTTCTTCGATATTGTTGATCTCTGTCGGAAGATGCTGGTTCTGGTTCAGCCTTTTCAACCATAGCCGCCTGCTTACCGAATACAGGTATGTCTTGATCTGGCAGTTCAGTTCAAAAGAACCTGATCTTGCTTTTTCATACAGTACGATGAGGGCCTCCTGAAAAATGTCCTTGGCATCATCGGTGCTGCCGCTGTTGTTGAGGACAAGGTTTTGAACCATATTATAGTGCTGCGTATAAATGGTTTCAATGGCCTTTCTTTCGTTCTGTGCCAGCCCTTTCAGCAGGGCCTGTTCATTGCTGTCTGTCCTCACGCTGGTGCTTAGTTTAATACCGAAATTAACAATTCGTAACCCAAACCAAGCGGGTTAAATTTTGTGATGAAGAGCGGTCGGTTTGTTATCACGCATTTATAAATTATCGATAAAAATATATGTTTTTGGAATATTTTCCGGGTTACTTTTTTCATTTCCCTGTATTAACAGCTAAAACCATTCAATTCACAAACAAAAAATTGAGCAAAATGAAAAAACTCCTGTTCGTACTTGCTTTAGGCGCTTTCGCAGCCTGCAACAACTCAGCTTCTACTGAATCCAAAGCTGATTCTACTGCCAGTGCCGTTACGGATAGCGTTAAGTCCACTGCTGACAGCGCTAAGGCTGCTATCGATTCTACAGCTAAAGCTGCCACTGATAGCGTAAAAGCAAAAGTTGATTCTGCTACCAAGAAATAAGTTTTTTTTATATGGCAAGCAATCGTTAGAGGCCGTCCTGTTCACGGGATGGCCTTTTTGATTAAGGTGAATGGGTAAGGCATAGGATGTAAGGTTTGAAATTATAATAGGGCAGAAAATTTTTACCGCAAGTTCAAAAACTTATTTTTATACCTGATTTTTGCCTTGATCCCTTTGCCTTTTACCTCAAGCCTAATTATGATCTGGATCCAATTGCTCATTCTCTTGAGCGCTATTTTAGCAGGCTCCCGTATGAAAGGGATCGGATTGGGCGTGATGGGGATGGCAGGCCTTTTCATCTTCATTCTTTTCTTTCACATGCGTCCTTCGGAGCCTCCGCTCGACGTAATGCTGATCATACTGGCCATTGTTACCACAGCAGCCACCCTTCAGGCTGCCGGCGGCCTCGACTACCTGGTAGGCATAGCCGAAAAGATCATCCGCAGCCATCCTTCCCAGATCGTATTCATCGGCCCGGTGGTGGTTTATTTCCTGGCTCTTTTTGCAGGCACTTCCCATATCGTATATTCCATGCTGCCCATCATTGCCGAAGTATCTGCCAAAAGACGGATCAGGCCCGAAAGGCCCCTGAGCATTTCGGTAGTGGCTTCGCACATGGCGCTTACGGGAAGTCCCATGTCTGCTGCAACCGCAGCGCTGGCTGCCCTGCTGGCCTATCCGGGGGCAGCGGCCGATATCATGAAAATAGGAATTCCTTCCTGCATCGTCGGCGTGCTTGCCGGCGCTGTATCTGTATTGAAGATGGGCAAGGAACTGGATAAAGATCCCGGCTTTATAGAAAAAATGAAAGATCCCGAATTTGCCCACAGTATCGATTCCATCGAAAAAACAAAGCAACGCCAGGTGAAAAAAGGGGCCAAGACCGCTGTGCTCATTTTCGGCGTCACCATATTACTGATCGTGCTGGCCGGAGCTTTTCCTTCACTTCTTCCCCATGTGGCTGCCGGCAAAGCCAGCTTCAGCGTAAATGCCGACGGTTCCTTGAAAATGGGCACAGTGATCGAAGTAGTGACGCTTACCGGATCGGCGCTGATGATGCTGCTTACACGAACCACGCCTGCCGAAGTGAGCATGGCCAGCCTTTTCAGCGCTATGGCTTCGGCGCTGGTATCTGTTTTCGGCGTGGTATGGATGAGCGCAACATTTATTGAACATAACCAGGCCGGCATACAGGCAGTGCTGGGAAATATTACGCGGGCCCATCCCTGGACTTTTTCCATTGCCGTTTTCCTGATGGCCATATTCATGTTCAGCCAGGCCGCAACAACAAGAACGATGATTCCCCTGGGTCTTGCATTGGGCATAGCGCATCCTTCATTGATCGCCATGTTCCCCACCGTTAACGGCGATTTTGTATTGCCCGGTTATCCCACCCTGTTAGCCGCCATTCAATTCGACAGGACAGGAACAACAAAGATCGGGCGCTTTGTCATTAACCACAGTTTTATCCGGCCGGGACTGGTGGCGGTTACGGTTGCCGTAATAACCGGATTTTTATTGTCTGAACTGGGATAATTGGGATGTATGGGATTAATGGGAGATGGATGAAATACGACATATCCCTTTCCTATAAATCCCATGCATCCCAATTATCCCAGTTCAGACTGCAGATTGCTGTCTATCGCATCGAGGAATTCTTCCGTATACAGGTAGTGCTTGCCATGCTCCACTTTATTGCCGTATTCGCAGATGGCGAGATCTTTGGTCATTTTGCCGCTTTCAACAGTTTCGATGCAAACCTGCTCCAGTGTATTGCTGAAATTGATCAGCTCAGTATTGCCATCCAGCTTTCCGCGGAAGGCCAGTCCTCTTGTCCAGGCAAAGATGGAAGCAATGGGATTGGTGGAAGTAGGCTTGCCGGCCTGGTGATCGCGGAAATGCCGGGTTACCGTGCCATGGGCCGCTTCGGCTTCCATGATCTTTCCATCGGGTGTGATGAGCACAGAGGTCATCAGTCCCAGCGAACCGAAGCCCTGCGCAATGGAATCGCTCTGTACATCGCCGTCATAATTTTTACAGGCCCATACAAAATTGCCGTTCCATTTCAGGGCGCTGGCCACCATGTCGTCGATAAGGCGGTGTTCATATACGATGCCGGCTTCCTGGAACTGCTGTTTGAATTCCTTTTCATAGATCTCGGCAAAGATATCTTTAAAGCGGCCATCGTATTTTTTGAGGATGGTATTTTTGGTAGAAAGATAAAGCGGCCATTTTTTATTCAGGGCCATATTGAAGCAGCTTCTGGCAAAGCCTTTGATGCTTTCGTCGGTATTGTACATGGTGAGCGCCACGCCGTCGCCTTTGAAATGGAACACTTCAAACACCTGCGGCTCGCCGCCGTCGTCGGGGGTAAAGGTCATGGTGAGCTTTCCTTTCCCTTTAATAACGGTGTCGGTTGCCCGATATTGGTCGCCGAAAGCATGGCGGCCTACAATGATGGGAGCAGTCCAGTTGGTCACCAGCCGCGGAATATTTTTGATGACGATGGGTTCGCGGAACACGGTGCCGTCGAGGATATTGCGGATGGTTCCATTGGGGCTTTTCCACATCTGTTTCAGGTTGAATTCTTTTACGCGGGCCTCATCGGGCGTGATGGTGGCGCATTTGATGCCCACGCCGTATTGTTTGATGGCATTGGCAGCATCGATGGTTACCTGGTCGCTGGTTGCATCGCGATGCTGGATGCCCAGGTCATAGTATTTGATATCCAGGTCGAGATAGGGGAGGATCAGTTTGTCTTTAATGAATTTCCAGATAATGCGGGTCATTTCATCGCCGTCGAGTTCAACTACAGGATTTGCCACCTTTATTTTTTTTGCCATGGTTCAGATTTTTAGTTCAAAGGACAGCAAACCTACATGAATTGGGCGATTTAACAAAGCGCGTGTTTTTACGAAGTGGATTCATATTTATTTACCCAGAAAAAATACTTCGCTTACCATTCTTCAAAAATTTTGCAGTTAATGAGTTAACTTTTTTATTTTGTGCCGCCAAAATCATTCCCTATGCAGATGATTGATACAGCACGCAACTACGTATCAAAATTTGTGGCATTGAGTGAAGATGAGTTTTCTGTACTCGCTCAAATGCTGGAGATCCGTGATTTTGACAAAAAGCAGCAGATAACCAGATTAGGCGAGGTGGAGCATTATATGAATTTTGTAGGCAAGGGCCTTGCCCGGAAGTTTTTTTTGAAGAATACGGAAGAGATGATCACGCAGATTGCCAAGGAAAATGATTTCATCAATGCCTTTGAATCTTTTTTATCCGGAGCGCCTTCCGAATTTATCGTAGAGACCATAGAGCCTACTACCTTTATTTCCATCAGCAAAGAAAATGTAGAGAAGCTTTATCTGGCAAGCCCCAAGATGGAACGCCTGGGCAGGCTGCTGATCACCCGGCAGTTCCTGATCGTGCAGCAGTGGGAATATGACCGCATGCGTTTTGATTCGCATGAGCGCTTCATCAATTTCATCAAGGAAAATCCAGACCTGCTCCAAAGAGTGCCGCAGAAATACCTGGCTTCCTATCTCAATATTAAACCGGAAACGTTTAGCAGGCTGAAGCATTTGTTGAAGAAAGGGTGAGGGGAATAGGCAATGGGCAATTGGCAATAGACAATAAGCAATAGGCAATAAGCAATGAAGGGTAATGAATAATAATAATGAAATGATTAGAGTAGAAACCTTGCCAATTGCCAATTGCCCATTGCCTATTACAAATTCACCACCAGCACCGGAATCTTCAACTCATGCCTTACGGTATTTACCGTTTCACCATAAATAAAATCCTTGAGGCCGGCATGGCCGTGGGCGCCGATAACAAGCATGTCGGCCTGCTCTTCTTTTACGATGCGGACAATTTCCCTGGTGCGGTGCTGATAGCCGAGCCGGGTAGAGACATGCAATCCCATTTTTTCCAACTGCGTTTTATAGGAATCCAGCCTTGACTGGTCATTGCGCGTTTCATAGTCATCGCTCTGCCTGCCCAGCATTCTTGCCGAAGCGCTTTCCACTATATGGATCAGCAGGTAACGGGTATCCCGGTTGCCCTGGCCGATGGCATGGGCCAGCAGCTTTTCATCGCGGTCGCTGAAATCAAGGGCAATAGCGATCTGCCTGAAGCTGGGTATCTGCAGGTTGAGCGATGCTTCGGCAGGCCCATGGATCTGGATGGATTTGCGTTCCTGCCTTTTAGTGAGCCAGGGATGCAGGAAAATGTACAGCAGCAGAAAAACGGAGCCTGCGCCTGCCAGCATAATTACCAGCTTCAATATCCAATGGCCCGTATTGTTGCTGAAATAGCTTTCCGCCGATTCATAAGCCAGCTTGATATTGAGATAAAGCAGCACGGAAGCGATGCCCCAGGAAAGTAGTTTAGTAACGGGATTGATGACAAAAGCGCCCATTCTTTTTTTATCGCTCACAAAATGGATCAGCGGTATGATGGCGAACCCAAGCTGAACGCTTAATATCACCTGGCTCAGCACGAGTAGATTGTCTACCTTGGCTTCTCCAAAAAAGCCGATGACGATAAGGGCGGGAATAATGGCCAGCAGCCTGGTCAGCAATCTCCGCAGCCAGGGGTTGATGCGCAGGTGCAGATACCCTTCCATCACGATCTGGCCCGCGAGCGTGCCGGTAACGGTAGAGCTTTGTCCCGCAGCGATCAATGCGATCGCAAAAACATAAGAGGCAATATGGGTTCCAAGCTGGCTTGGCAAAAGCTGGTAAGCCTGCTTGAGCTGGGCAACATCCGTATTCCCTGTTTTGAAAAATACCGTTGCCGCCAGCACCAGGATGGCGGCATTCACGAAAAAAGCAAGGTTCAATGCAATGGTGGTATCCAGGAAATTCAGCTTGAGCGCTCTTCGTATATCCTGCTCCGTTTGTTTGATCCTTCGCGTTTGCACGAGGGCCGAATGCAGGTAAAGATTATGCGGCATTACCGTAGCGCCGATGATGCCGATGGCAATATACAGGGCCTGTTCGCCCGGCAGGCGAGGAACAAAGCCACCTGCTATTTCGCCCAGGGAAGGCCTGGCCAGTATGATCTCTATCAGGAAGCAGGTGCCCACTATGGCAATGAGGCCGATGATAAACGCTTCCATCTTGCGCATGCCCAGGCGCTGCAGGAACAGCAGCAGGAACGTGTCGAGTATGGTGATGAGCACGCCATAGACCAGCGGAAGCCCGCTCAGGAGCTGGATGCCGATGGCCATGCCCAGCACTTCGGCCAGGTCGCAGGCGGCAATGGCTATTTCGGCCAGCACATAGAGCGAGAGGTTCACGAATTTCGGATAGGCTTCCCGGTTAGCCTGGGCCAGGTCTCTGCCCAGAACGATGCCGAGCCGGGCCGAAAGGCTTTGCAGGATGAGCGCCATGATATTGCTCATCAGCAATACCCAGATCAGCGCATAGCCGAACCGGCTGCCCCCGGCCAGGTCGGTAGCCCAGTTGCCGGGATCCATATAGCCCACGCTCACCAGATAAGCGGGGCCGAAGAATACAAACAACTGTTTCCACCAGGGCCCTCTTGCCGGAGGGCTGATACTGGCATGCACTTCACTGAGCGAAACATCTCTTTGCAGTTCATTTTTCATAATTCACCAAAATATTTTTTGCCGCCTGCTCGCTGATCATTACGGCAGGCTGGTTGCGGATCTTGAGCTCGAGCGAATTGTCGAACGGGAATTTTTTCCTGACCTCCACGCGGGTGCCGATCCGGATGCGGCTATGCTGGAGCAGCTCGCGCATGGCGGTGGTCTGGCTGGCAATGCCTGACACGCGGGCCGGCTTATTAAGCGGAATATTCAGCAGGTTGAGCCTGCTCCTGGTATTGATTTTGCCCTGACTATCGGGTATGGGATCGCCATGCGGGTCGGTTTGGGGAAAATCGAGGAACAGATCCAGCCGGTCGATCAGCTTTTTGCTGCTGATGTGCTCAAGCTCTTCGGCCACTTCATGTACCTCGTCCCATTCAAACTGCAGCTTTTCGACCAGGAAAAACTCCCATAGCCGGTGCTTGCGGATGATCTGAATGGCCACTTTCCGGCCTTCGCCGGTCAGCCTGAAGCCTTTATAACGCTCATATTGCAGGAGCTTTTGCTGTTTGAGCTTTTTAAGCATGTCGGTGACCGAGGCAGGGCGGGTTTGCAGGGCCGCTGCCAGGGCGTTGGTGCTTACCGTGCCGGCGCCGTCCTGCAAATGAAAGATCGTTTTCAGGTAATTCTCTTTGCTGGCTGAATATTTCACAGTGACTAAATTAAAATTTAGACAAATCTAAAATTAAATCTCCGGAAAATAAAATGTATTTGTCCGGCGTATTGTCAATATGTTTTATTTTTAAACTTCCAAAATGGGAAACTATTTTCCAGTTGTATGAAAAAATGCCTTTTGTTTATTGCATTACCGGTATTGTTATTGTCTTCATGCAGGAACAAAAAACCATCTCTTACCGATGATACCTCGGTAGACATACATGATTTCATCGATTTTTTTCAGCCCCTGAAACTGCCTTGCCAGTTTACCGATACTGCCCTCAGCCATCGCGAACAGGAGACCATGCGGATCGGCAATAAGTCCTTTTCCCAGTTTGTGCCGGACACGGTGCTGAGCCGTTATTTCGGAAAACTGCAGCCAAGGCTATATGCTTTTGGCCGTGCAGGCGAGAAAAAAATGGAAACCTATCTTTTCGTAAAAGCGGTAACGTCCGTAAAAAAAGCCGTTTACCTGCTTTGCTTCGATAAAGACCATCATTTTGCAACCGGCATGCCCCTGATGTTTTCGGATGATAATAACCGTTATGGCTGGCTGGTCAGCATGGATCCCAAATACACCATTTCGGTTACCCGGCGGCGTAAGAGCGCAGACGGCCAGCCATTGTACAAGCGCGATGCTTATGTATACAGCGACGGCAATCTCATCCTCATCCTTACCGAATCGAATGAATCATCGGCGAAAAGCCTGCCCATCATCAACCCCATCGATACGCTTTCGCATAAGCATAAGTTCACCGGCGATTACCGGCAGGACAGCCGCAACCTGATCTCCGTTCGCGACGGCAAAGACCCCTCGCACGTACTTATTTTTGTACATTTCGAAAAAGACAATGGCAACTGCAAGGGCGAGCTGAAAGGAAGGGCGCGGTTCATCAATGCCACAACGGCCCAGTATCATTCCGCCAGCGATCCCTGCGTGGTGGAATTTTCCTTCGGCACTAATACCGTTCGCATGAAGGAACTCGAGGCCTGCGGCAGCCATCGCGATATAAAATGTTTTTTTGAAGGGGTGTACAGGAAAAGGGAGAAGGCGAAAGGCAAAGGGAGAAAGACGTAATGGTTTCCGGTTTGAAGTTTACGGTTTACAGTTGAACTCAAAACTGTAAGCTGGAAACCGTGAACTCTTTCATGCAATGCAAATCGATTTTATCCGTTATATTGCGTACTTCTTACACAAAACAGGATACAGAAACAACAGCGTATGAGCTTTAGAAATTTTACGGTTCCGTACAGTATTGATAACCGTTATTCCACCAAGGTGGTTTATTTTTCGATGGAATTTGCTGTACACCAGCCATTAAAAATTTATAGCGGCGGCCTGGGTTTTCTGGCCGGCTCTCATCTGCGCAGCGCTTATGAATTGCGGCAAAACATGATTGCCATCGGCATATTATGGAAATATGGCTATTACGATCAGGCGCGCAACCAGGATCAGACCCTGCAGGTTACCTGGATGGAAAAGCAATATCATTTTCTTGAAGACACGGGAATCAAATTTCAGATCAATATACATGAGCATCCGGTTTGGGTGAAAGCC
>CAYYZJ010000168.1:0-5982 GCA_964475615.1 uncultured Flavitalea sp.
AGGATATGAGAAGTGAGTATAAAATAATAAACGTATCGCAGGGTTCCGGCCTGCAATTTTTCTCCATCGCTCAAAACGCCATCATGGTTCAGATCGCCATAACGCACCGAAGGATTGGAAGCATGATAAATGACATAGGAAACCAGAAAGACGGTACTGAGCACCACTGCAATCAGGTTGGCCGTTTTATGCGCCCTGATCCACCGGTTCTTAATGAAATACAAACTGGCCAGCAGCAGTATGGCTGTGGTTGAATTTAATATGGCATGAAAAAGCGGAAGCGCTTTTGTATTGAACCCGAAATCGATCTTGACCTGCGGAACAAGTATCAGAAAGGCCACGGCCAACGGAATGGCGATGGACACGATGATGATCGGCAAAGTGAGGTTTTTCTCTTTCATAGCGCAAAATTAACACCTGCCCGGTTCAGGATGCCTGGATTTTTGGTTTTCTGCTGAAAAAATAAATACCGATTGCGGTAGCCAGGATAACGATCGCCATCAACGGCAATAACGGCTTCAGCTCACGCAGCGCAGAAGGGCTGTTCTTATCTTTTTCCAGCATGATGAATACAATATCGCCGGCCAGCTTATCGAGCGCTGCACTGTCGAGCCCGTCATAATAACCCCGAACCACATGGTTTTTATCGAGCAGAACCATTTTCTGGGTATGAATGAAACCGGAATCAACGCTGCCTTCGTCTGACACATCCATCTTGAGTTCATTCAGTGCAAAATCATAAATGGATTTCTTGGGCCCTGTGAGCAGCCACCATACATCGGGATTGATCCCGTATTTGTCGGCATATTTTTTCAACACTGTGGCAGAATCCCTTTCCGGGTCAACACTGAAAGAAAGAAAATGCACGAAAGTGGTATCCACCCGTTTCATATCATCCTTAATTTTCAGTGCATCCTGCATTTTTTTCATGTTGCGTGTAAGCGCGGGACAAATGCCGCCGCAATGCGTGAAGAAGAAATCCGCTACGATCACTTTCCCTTTCAATTCATCCAGCGAAACCGAATCATTAAGCTGGTTCACCAGCCTGATATTATTGACCTGATGCCACACCGTATCCCGGAAGACCTTACCATCCTTCATGGTGGTGATCACCGAATCATAATAATGGCGGTTGGGCATGGCCAGCGCATGCTTGCTTTTATAATCGGTGACGATAAAAAAAAGCAGGGGAGTGCAGATCACCACGCATAAAGCCAATAATGCTTTCTTACTCAAGGCCCTGGTATTTATGATAAAAAACCACCGCTGAAGGCGATGGTTCATAATGAATTTATAATTTCCAAAATTGAACGATCATCATTATTCTTTGGAACCGGGCTCTTTGGCTCCCGGCTTGTGTTCGCCTTCTTTTTCTTTTACCGGCGTTTTGCTTTTTTCGAGATGGTAAGCATCGTAACGGTTGCGCAGGTTGCGGTAAGAATTGCCATCCCACAAAAATGCACCGATGAACCAAAGGAATAAAGTGGCGGGAATGGCAATGGTCATGATCAGGTTCTTGATCTCATGACGCAGGTGCATGAACTCGGCAATAATGAAGAACGCCTTGGCCAATGTTCCAATCACGAATATGCCGTTGAGGAAATGCTTGGGTAAAAAATCGGTCTCGTAATAAAGAATGGCCAGCGCCAGCTCCACTACGGTTATGATCAGCAGGATCCAGAAGGTTCTCCAGATGATCTTGGTAGAAAACCCGTGCTTGTCTTCATTGGCCTGAGCAGTGGGTGTATGTGTGTTGTCCATATTTTCATTTTCAGATTATTCCGTACAAAATTACAGCAGGTAAAAACAGGTGAATACAAATACCCAGACCAGATCCACAAAATGCCAGTACAGCCCTGCTTTTTCGATCATCAGATAATGTCCGCGCTCTTCAAAAACTCCTCTCCAGGTCATGATCAGCATGATGATATTGATGATCACTCCGGAAAATACATGGAATCCATGAAAGCCGGTAATGGTAAAAAAGAAATTGGTAAAATTGGTTGTAGACTGAGTGCCGTCGATATTGGGAAAAGGATTTCTTCCCCACCAGGCGCCTTCGGCATGCAGGTGCGTCCATTCCCATGCCTGGCAGCCCAGAAAAGCAAGCCCTCCCAGTATGGTAAAGAACAGCCATTTCATCACGCCTTTCTTATCGTGGCTATGGCCGGCGCCTACTGCCAGCACCATGGTTACCGAGCTCATGATAAGGATAAATGTCATTAAGCTCACAAAGGCCAGCGGTATCGACATTTCCCCGATGATGGGAAATGAACGGAACACATGATTGGGATCGGGCCAGGAATTGCTGGCAAACCGGATAGTGCCGTAGGAGATCAGGAAAGCGCCGAAAGTAAATGCATCGCTCATCAAAAAATACCACATCATCAGCTTGCCATACTCCACATTGAACGGGCTTCTTCCGCCGCTCCACCATTTTTGTCCTGCAGGTACTGCTTGTGCCATGTTGTTATTTTAGTCTGGTTCGCAAATTTATCTAACAAAACCGAGAATTACTGTATCCACAAAAAGAAAATAAACAGGTAGATCCAAAGCAGGTCAACAAAATGCCAGTAGGTGCTCAGCAGTTCTATCGGCACGCTGTTATAGCTTCTGACGCGCCTGCTGTATGCTTTTAAAAAAGTGATCAGCAGGGCAACCACACCGCCGAATACGTGCAGGGCATGCAGGCCGGCAATAACATAAAGAAACTGTCCTGCCCCCGAACCGCTGAATGTGATGCCGCTGTTCCAGATCTGCCTGAACCCCGTCCACTGCAACACGATGAACACAATTCCCAGAACGGCGGTAAGGGTTATTAAATTGCGGTATTTCCGCATCTCTCTTTCCTTGAAAGCCCTGAGCGCCCATTGGATGGTTATACTGCTCAGCAGGATCACGCCTGTTGAATACCAGAAGATCCGGGGCATGGCAAAGCTCGTCCACCCGGGCTGATCGTGTTTAACGATATAGGCGCTGGTTAAACCGGCGAACATCATGATGATGCTTCCGATAGCAACCCATAACGTAAACTTGTGAGGATGTATTTTTTTGCGTTGATCTATCACTGTTTTCCCTGCTTCCATTGATTTTATCATGCGCTGCTATACTTTAACCTTGTCTATCAATAAAGCCAGCAATACTACCGGCAAATAAATATAACTGCTGAACATCACGCGCCTGGCTGCCTGCGCCGTCATCTGGATATACAACCGCACGCATTGCCATACCATGAAGAGGTTGGCGATAAGCACGATGACCAGGCTTACGATGCCGCTCATGTTGAAGAAATAAGGCAGTACGCCTACCGGCAGCAGCAGCAGCGAATAGATGATCGCCTGTATGGCCGAGTATTTTCCGGGCCCTTCAACAGAAGGCAGCAGCTTAAATCCGGCCTTACTGTAATCCTTATGCGCAATCCAGGCAATAGCCCAGAAATGGGGAAACTGCCAGAAGAACTGAATGCCGAACAGGATCCATCCCCCTGCGCTCAGGTCATCGTTGCCGGCCGCCCATCCGATCAGGCAGGGCAGTGCGCCCGGAACAGCTCCCACCAGCACCGAAACAGCGCTCACCTGTTTCAGCGGCGTATACACAAAAGCATAGATGAACAGGCTGAATGCCGCCAATGCTGCGGTGAGAAAATTGAAATGCCAAAGCAGCAATGTTCCCAGCAATCCGCTGACAATGGCAAATGCCCAGGCTTCATTGATGCTCATCCTGCCTGAAGCAACGGGCCGGTCGGACGTTCTTTTCATGAGTGCATCGGTATCTTTCTCTACGATCTGATTAATGGCATTGGCGCTGCCCGTAACCAGCATGCCTCCGGTAAACAGGATCAGGATGGCCTTCCAGTCGAATGCAATTACTTTCGGCGCCAGCAAATAGCTGATCACTGCGGAAAAAACGACCATGAAGCTGAGATTGAATTTGATCAGCAGCTTGTAATCGCGCAGTTTGCTGGCTATTTTAAAAGAGCTTGATTGTCTGAACCGGGATTTTTGGGAATATAAGGATGCCTGGGAAATTGATTCCTTATCGCTATGTTTTATCCCTATCCCAAAAATTCCCATCCATCCCATAATCCCGGTTCCGATTAATGTTTGCTTTCAGTTGCAGATACAGGCTCTGTTTGCGGAATAAAATCCCTTCCATCCTTGCCATAATCATAAGCCCAGCGATGCACTTCAGGAATTTCTCCGGGCCAGTTGCCATGGCCTGGGTGGATCGGGGCCGTCCATTCCAGGGTATTGGCTCCCCAGGGATTTTCAGATATTACTTTTCTTCCCTTGAATATGGAATAGAAGAAATTAAAGATAAACATGAGCTGCACGGCAAATACCACCATGGCAACTGTCGATATGAACCGGTTCAGGTCGCCGAACTGGTTGAAGGAAGACCAGTTGCTGTAGTCGAGATAACGGCGAGGCATACCCGCTAATCCTTCATAGTGCATGGGCCAGAAAATGAGATAGGCTCCTGCAAGCGTTATCCAGAAATGGATATAGGCCATGGTATTGTTCATGTAACGGCCATACATCTTGGGGAACCAATGATAGATGCCGCAGAACATGCCGAAGAATGCAGACACACCCATCACGATATGGAAATGCGCGATCACGAAATAAGTGTCGTGCAAATGAATATCAAGCGTGGAATTACCCAGGAAGATACCTGTTAATCCGCCGGAGATGAACAGGCTCACGAAGCCGATGGCAAAAAGCATGGCCGGCGTAAACCGGATATTGCCCCTCCAGATCGTAGTGATCCAGTTAAACACCTTGATGGCTGAAGGCACGGCGATCAGCAGCGTGAGCAATACGAACACAGAACCCAGGAAAGGATTCAATCCGGTTACGAACATGTGGTGAGCCCATACCAGAAAGGCCAGTATCGCAATAGCAAAAAGCGAACCTATCATGGCCATATATCCGAATATGGGTTTGCGTGAGTTCACAGCCATCACTTCGGAAACCAGCCCCATGGCAGGAAGAATGATGATATACACTTCCGGATGGCCGAGGAACCAGAACAGGTGCTGGTACAAAATAGCGCTGCCCCCTTCATTGGGCAGGGCCTGATGGGTAGATGCAATATATATGTCGGAAAGATAAAAGCTGGTTCCAGCATGGCGGTCGAACAGCAGCAGAATGAAGCCTGACAAGAGCACGGGGAAAGACAATACCCCCAATACCGCAGTAAAGAACAGTGCCCAGATGGTCAATGGCAGCCGCGTCATGCTCATGCCTTTGGTGCGAAGATTTAATATGGTAGATATGTAATTAAGACCTCCTAATAATGAAGATACGACAAACAGCGCCATGGATATGATCCACAGATCCATACCTGCTTTTGAGCCTATGGACGCATCGCCAAGTGCGCTCAATGGCGGATAGCTCGTCCATCCCCCGCTGGCAGGGCCGGTTTGGATGAACAATGAAGAGATCATGACCACGCTGGCCAGGAAGAAAAACCAGTACGACAGCATGTTCAGGAAAGGAGAAGCCATATCGCGGGCTCCTGCCTGCAGCGGGATCAGGAAATTAGCAAAGGTTCCGCTCAATCCGCCGGTCAGCACAAAGAACACCAGCACGGTTCCGTGCATGGTAACCAGGGCATAATAAAATTCAGGGGAGATTTTACCGCCTTTGGCCCAATTCCCGAAAATATCTTCAAGCCAGGGAAAAGAAGAATCGGGATATCCGAGCTGAAGGCGGAATAAAACCGACATCAATCCACCCAATATCGCCCAGATCATTCCTGTGATCAGGAACTGCTTGGAGATCATCTTATGATCCTGGCTGAATACATATTTCGTAATGAAGGTCTCCTTATGATGGTGCACGCCATGCTCGTCGTGGTGCACATCGTGTGTGGTAACCACTTCTGCATGTCCATGTGTTGTTGCTTCGTTGCTCATGAGAAAAAATTTAATCGATAACTGAGGTTATCTGTTATTGGATTTATTTCTTTTGCGCCAGC
>CAYYZJ010000169.1:0-1603 GCA_964475615.1 uncultured Flavitalea sp.
TTCTCCACAGGAGCTTATATCGATTCCATGGAGTTCGGCGGGAAAGTGATCCTTGCTGCCACCGGCAAAACCGACAGCACCCTGATCGTGATGCTGCACAGCAAGCTCGATGATTCGGCAGTGTATAAAGACAAGCCGCGTTATGTAACCGCCCTGGACAGCAACGGAAATTTCCGCTTTCATAACCTTCAGCCCGGCACTTATGCCGTTTATGCCCTCAAGGATGAGAGCGGGTTGAAGAAATACACATCCAAAAGCACCTTGTTTGCTTTTGCCGATTCGCCGGTGGTGGTCAGTCAGCATACGCCTGCATTAACGCTTTTTGCCTTTGCCGATACCACCGGTACAGCGCCGAAAAGACCTGCCACGACCAACAATGCAAATACAGCAGGCCGTGGCTTTTCGCTGGCGCCCAAGAAGGAAAAAGAAAAGGAAAAAGAAAAAAGGCTGGTGATACAGACCAATACTTCCGGTGGACAGCTCGATCTGCTTGGGCAGTTGGAACTGCAGTCGCCCGTGCCGTTCAAATTTTTCGATTCTTCCAAGATCCGTTTTACGGACGATAAGTTCAAGGATATCGACCGGAGCCTGTACCAGTATATCAAAGATTCCACCAATAAAAAGATCACGCTGAAATACAAATGGGCAAGCGATACCAAATACCATCTTATTGCCGATAAGGAATTTGCCGAAGATACGCTGGGATATAAACTGCTCAAAACAGACACCATCAATTTCCAGACAAAAAAAGAAAGCGACTATGGTTCCATCCGCCTGCGCTTCAGCAATCTCAACCTGTCCAGGAACCCGGTGTTGCAATTTGTGCAGGGCGATGCCGTGAAATTCAGCCGGCCTCTTACCAATCCTGTGTTCTATGAAAAGCTGTTCCAGCCTGGTGAATATGAGCTGCGCATCCTTTACGACGAAAATAAAAACGGCGTATGGGATCCCGGCGATTTCTTTGAAAAGCATAAGCAGCCGGAAAAAGTGCAGGCCATTCCCATCAATACAGCCAAGCACCAGCTCAATATAAAGGCCAATTGGGATAATGAGGCTAATGTGAATTTGTAAGAACGCTAAACGCATAACGCTGAATGCCGAACGCACTGGGCAGGCTATCAAAAAATTCCTGGCGTTACGCGTTACGCGTTCGGCGTTATGCCTAAATTTGTAAAATGCAATTTTCATCATCCTTACTCGAAAATGCAGTCAATGAATTTGCCAGGCTTCCGGGCATCGGCAAGAAAACGGCCCTGCGGCTGGTGCTGCATTTATTGAAGCAGGAGCCCGATACGGTAGAAGGTTTCAGCAATATCATCACCAAGATGCGGCAGGAGATCAAATTCTGCCAGCGATGCTATAATGTAGCGGACGCCGATATCTGCTCCATCTGCTCCAACTCGATGCGCAGGCAGGAGCTGATCTGTGTGGTTGAAAATATCCGCGATGTGATCGCCATTGAAAGCACGCAGCATCAGTTTCACGTACTGCTTCTGCATCTTGGCTCCCTCTTTGGTGCTGCCATTGATCGTCCAAGCCGTGGAAAACGTCGCGGCCTGCTGGTCACGGATCAACCGCTTCTGCTGCTCGTTCACGCGATCGA
>CAYYZJ010000170.1:0-5173 GCA_964475615.1 uncultured Flavitalea sp.
ATAAGGGTATCCAAATTTTGTAAATAACCAAAATCACGCATTATGAGTAATCAATTTCTCAGGCCTGAAAAATGGAGGCTGTACTGTTTCTTACTGCTTCTGCTTTGCCTTGCATGCGGAGCATCGGCCCAGGTGAAGATATCGGGCAAAGTCACAGACCAGCAGGGAGCGCCGCTTTCATTTCTTTCGGTTCAGATCAGGAACAGCAGAACCGGAACCACCACCAACGATAAAGGTGTTTATTCATTAACGGCCAATCTTAAACCAGGGAACTATATCCTCGTGTTTTCGGGACTTGGCTACAGTCAACAGGAAAAGGAATTGACGATCGGCGCTGCCACTGAATACACGGTGAATGTGCAGCTCGAAAAATCCGCTTCAAAGCTGGATGAAGTAGTGGTAACCGGTACTTCGCAGGGAACCACGCGCAGGCAACTGGGCAGTTATATCAGCACCATAAAAGCCGATGAGCTGACCAAAGGCTCTACCGGCAATGTGTTGGCAGCGCTGCAGGGGAAGACAGCAGGCGCACAGATATCGCAGAACTCCGGCGATCCTGCGGGCGGCATTTCGGTAAAGCTGAGAGGCATCAGCACCATAGCCGGTTCAACAGAGCCACTGTACATCATCGATGGCGTGATCATTGATAATTCCACCACACGGGTCACCAATACCGATCCCAGCTATGCCGGCGCAACGTTCATCGGCAATGTGGGTCAGAACCGGTTGGTAGATATCAATCCTGCAGACATCGACAGAATAGAAGTGCTGAATGGCGCTGCTGCAGCGGCCATCTACGGATCGAGGGCCAATGCAGGCGTGGTGCAGATATTTACGAAAAGAGGAAGCAGCGGAGCTCCTGTGGTGAGCTTCTCTGCCGGTTTCAATATTAACCAGCTCAGGAAAAAAATCGACGTCAATGAAGCTCCTGTTAAATTCGGAGGCAGTCCGGACGCGCAAACCCAAACCATCCTCACTCCAACCATCACCAATACCACTGAAGTAAAGCGTTACGATTATCAGGATTATATTTTCAGAACAGGAGTGGGATCCGATAATACCATATCCGTCAGCGGCGGCAGGGACAGAACGAAATACTATGCTTCCGCTTCTTATTTATACAACCAGGGCATTGTCCGGAATACCGATTTCAACCGCCTCAGTTTCCGGCTCAACCTCGATCAAACGCTGAACAACTGGATATCCTTCAATGCCAGCATGAACTATATCTACGATAAGACCAACGAAAAGCCCGATGGCAATACTTTCTTTTCGCCAATGAACTCGGTCACCATTATCGGGAACTATTACGATATCAAGCAGCGCGATGCGTTGGGCAATTTACTGGCAGTGGGCGAACGCGGCCGCGTGAACCCGGTTTCGGTGATCGAAGACTTCAAGCAAAAACAACAGACCAGCAGGATCATTGCCGGCGCCGGTCTGAAGCTGACGCCCATCAGTAACCTCACTATCGATTATCATATAGGCATCGACAATTACAGCCAGGACGGAACCACTTTCATTCCGCCTTATGCCTATAACGTGAGCTCCGCATTTTACGGCGGCGGCCCCACGCTCGATCCTACACAGAACGGATATGCCAGCACCGGCATCAACAATTCCTTTCTGATCAATCACGATCTCAATGCCACATACAACTGGAATATCAGCTCTAATTTTTCTTCGGTTACACAAGTGGGTTATTCCCTTCAATACCAGAAAATAGATTATTCGCTGCAGCAAGGAAGAGGCATGCCTCCTTTTGTGCAGGTGGCCAGCGGAGCTACTACCATTATGCCCGGAGCCGACCAGCGAACGGAATTATCCATATCGGGAGAGTTCATTCAGGAAAATCTGAAATATAAAAATCAGCTCTTCCTTACCGGGGCGCTGCGGCTCGACGGTTCATCCATTTTCGGAGAAGACCAGCGGAACCAACTGTATAAAAAACTGAGCGGAAGCTATGTTTTATCAGGAACGGATTTCTGGCAGCACCTGAGTGTTTCAAAATGGTGGAGCCTGTTCAAGCTGCGTGCGGCTTATGGTGAATCGGGGAACCTTACAGGCATTCCGGCCTATGGAAGATTCAATACTTACAATGCTACCGCTTTTGTAGGAAGCTCTTCCTTCCAATCGAGCTCTACTTATGTGAACCCGGATGTAAAACCGGAAAGACAAAGGGAACTGGAGATCGGAACAGACCTGGCTTTTGTGAACAACCGCATCGGCGTTACTTTCAACTATTATCATAAAAAAGTAACCGACCTGCTCATCAGCAGGCTGATCGCTCCCACCAATGGCTATTCGAGTTACCTGGACAATATCGGCTCGCTGCAGAATACCGGATATGAAGTGGTGCTGAACCTCGTTCCTGTAAAGACCCGCGATTTCAACTGGGAGCTGACCGCCATCTACAATCACAATAAAAACAAAGCGCTGGATATCGGGCAATCGCTGATCCTGTACAATACCAATGGCGGCGCGCCCGTGGCCATTATCGGCGGACAGCCCATCGGCGTTTTTTACGGAACCTTCTTTGCTACCGACGACAAGGGCAGCCAGCTTAAAAATGCTTCCGGCATTCCCGTAACGGAAGCAGGCGTGCAAAACGGGCCGCTGGATTATACTCCGCAACGGGATCAATCCACCGGATTGCCCACCGGCACTGCCTTACAGAAGATCATCGGCAATCCCAATCCCAAATACACGGCAACCCTCACCAATGATTTTTCCTATAAACAGTTCGGACTGCATGTTCAGCTCGATGCCGTGCAGGGCGTGGATGTATTCAATGCCGATTTCAGAACCAGGCAGGGCGTCGATAACGGCAAGGTGGCCGAACAGGAAGACCTCGGCAAACTGCCCAGGGGCTATATTGCCGGCGTATATTCCATTCTTCAGTGGAGGATCGACGACGGATCTTTTGTAAAGCTCAGGGAAGTGGCATTGAGCTATAGTTTCGGAAAGCTGAAAGGATTCAGCGATCTCAGCCTCAGCATCGGCGGAAGGAACCTGATTTCATGGGATAAATACAAAGGCTATGATCCGGAAGTGAATGCAGGCGGACAAAGCACCATTCTCCGCGGAATCGATTTCGGCACTGTTCCCATTCCAAGAACATTCAGCATCGGCATCCGTGCAAAATTTTAACGCATTAAAAAAATCATTATGAAAAAATATATTTCATACAGCAGCATGATCCCGGTATTGCTCCTGTTTTTCTTCGGCTCATGTAAAAAAGAATATACCGATCCTTCGGGGCCCTCATCCAGCCAGGCTTTCAGCTCGCCCAATGCACTGACCGATGTGGCGGTGGGATTGCAGAACTGGTATACGGCAGGCAGGGGCGGCTCCGTGTACAACAGGGTCACGGCAAGCGGACTGCTCACTAATGAACTCTATGTGGTGAATGCAGGCAATACCGACGAAGCGCAACTCGGAACAGGAGGCGGAGCGGTTCAAAACACCAATGGCATCGGAACCGGCATGTGGAGCGTAAGCAATAAGATCATTTACGATGCCAACAAGATACTGGCCAATGTTGATCAGGTAGTGAGCGATAAGAATTATGCGAGCGGCCTGGTGGCCTATGCATCTATTTTCAAGGCGCTGGCCATTGGAGATATGGCGATGTTCTGGGAAAACATACCGGCAGGCATAGCCGATACATTGGGTAAAGAGCATGTTAATTTCATCAGTAGTGTCGATGGATACAAAATGGCTGTTTCGGTGCTGGACAATGCGCTGAATACAATCGCCTCCAATGGAGTGAGCACGGCTTTTTTGAACAATATCCCCAAGGTAGGCACCAGTCCCGTTTACACGGTCGATCTGCAAAATACACTGTATGCACTTAAAGCACGCTATGCCTTGTTTGCAGGCGATTATACAACTGCACTGGAAGCAGCCAACCAGGTAGACCTTACCGCCAGATCTGTTTTTGTCTACAATAGCGTTACCACTAATCCAATTTATACGCTGGCCACTTCCACCAACAACATCTATCAGCCCATCGATTCCACCATGGGCCTGCCCTCGGGATTGCAGCCCGATCCCAACGACAAGCGCGAACCGTTTTATATTGCTATCAACACCAGCATCCTCCCGCGCTACCGCATAGGCGGTTTTTATACCGGCACCACTACGGCAATCCCGGTTTATCTTCCGGGAGAGATCATGCTGATCAAAGCAGAATGCTATGCCCGGCAGAACGACCTGATAAACGGACTGGATCAACTGAACCTGGTAGTGACCAAGCAGCCTTCGGCCGATCCTTTCGGCGTTGGCGCAGCGCTTCCTCCCACAACAGCAACCGACCAGGACGATCTGCTCACCCAGATCTATAAGCACCGCTGCATCGAGCTGTTCATGTCGGGACTGAAGCTGGAAGACGAGCGGAGGTTCGGAAGGGCGACTTCCGAGCGTAAACGCAGCTATCTCCCCTATCCTTTCGTTGAACGCAACGATAATCCGAACACACCCGCCGATCCGGCATTTTAATGGATATAAAGCGGCTGCTTCTGTGAAGCGGCCGCTTTTCGTATATAGATTGACGTTAGGGCAAAGCATTTTTAATCCTTACCACCATCAATTCGGCAGGAGCCTCGCCGGGCTTTAATCCGGAAAGATCGATCAGGCAATCCTTTCCTGCATTTTTCAGTTTGCATATTTTATCAGCGCCCAAAATAGTGGCGGTTGCTGCAGCAGGTGCATTAAAATCCCGTATACGTACATTGCTTTGATAAAAAGGCAAAATACAGAACAGGTCTTTGCCTTTGGCAGTAAAGAACAGTTCGATATGAGCCGTATCTTTTTTAGGCTTCACCAGCCCGGCAACATTATAGCCGGCCATAAAACTCTTTTCCGTTTTTTGAAGCATTATGCCTGCGCTCCATTGACAGGATCGCTTATATGGTTTGGTTCCATAAATGGCTTCTCCGTTTGTCTTCAGCCAGTTGCCGATGCTGACCAGTCGTTGCTGCATGATCACCGGAATGCACCCGTCGGCAGTAGGGCCGATATCGAGCAATAAGTTCCCGCCGCGCGATACGATATCTGCCAGCATCAGGATCAGCTCATGATCCGTTTTATAGTCGTCCAGCTTTTCATTCCGGTTGTATCCGTAGGAATGGCCGATGCCCTGGTTCTCTTCCCAAACCACGTTGGCATCCAT
>CAYYZJ010000171.1:0-5386 GCA_964475615.1 uncultured Flavitalea sp.
AGTTTTCGCTTTATTGCAGAAAGCAGCCTGTCGATACTTACCGACAAGCATTTGCCTGTATTGCAGCAAAACGGTTTTTCCGCCATTCTGCCCGGGGTGGAAACCTGGTATGAGTTAGGCAATAAATCGCGCACCGTACATGTTACGGGAGAAGAAAAAGTAAAACAGGTTGCAGCGCATGTGAACAGGATATTCGGCTATATCCCTTATATACAAACCAATTTTGTGCTGGGGCTCGACAGTGATTCCGGCGAAGAGCCGTTTGAGCTGACCAAGCGCTTTATCGATCTTGCCCCCAATGCCTTTCCGGGTTATTCCCTGTTAAGCGCTTTCGGTGAAGCCGCTCCGCTTAACCTGGGCTATCAGCGGGATCACCGTGTTTTGCCGTTCCCGTTTCATTTTCTCAACAATCACCTGGCCATGAATGTCAAGCCCAGGAATTATGAATGGGTCGATTTCTACAATAAGATAATCGATCTTACTGAATACAGTTTTTCTCCAAAAGCGATTTACCGCCGTTTTATGGGCATCCAGCCTTTCACTTCGCGCTGGATGAACCTGATGCGTGCCGTTTCCTCGGAGGGATACGGGCGTATCCGTTTTTTCCGGAGCGTTCGCGAAAACCTTATTCATGACAGGTCTTTCCGGAACTATTTTGAAGGGGAATCGAAGGAGCTGCCTGCATTTTATGCAAACATCATAAAAAAAGACCTGGGAATATGGCATCAATGGCTTCCACAAGGCGCCATGCAACATAACCCCAATGCCTACCTGCAAAAAACAATGGCAGGCAAGGCGAGCCTGCCCATAGCATAACTGTTCAAATTTCAAGACGGCCAGTACCGGGCTATTTTCTTTCGTAAAAAAGCCACGCTGCGTTCGAGCTGCTCCATTCCTTCCACGCCGTCTTCTATGCTGATCCATCCGTCAAAACCCACGCGCTTTAATTCGGTGAAGATCGCGTCATAATCATTGAGCCCTTTGCCGATCTCTCCATGGCTTAACCGGCGCGCATAGCCGGCGCTTCCGCCTTCTTCGCGGCGCAGGTCTTCGATGGTGCCTTCTTTGAGATAACGGTCGCTGGCATGCATGGTCACCACGCGATGGGATATGCGCTTTAGCAGGTCGAGCGGATCTTCGCCGGCAAGATAGGTGTTGCTCGGATCATAGTTCACGCCAAAATAAGGATGATGAATGCGATCTACCAGGGCACAGAACAGGTCTGCTTTTTGAGTAAACTCCGGATACTGCCAGAAATCGTCCTTATAATGATTTTCAAGAATGAGCGTAACATGGCAGCTCGCTGCATGCGGCAGGCAGGCTTCGATGCAACCGGCAGCCAGCTTTATTCCTTCTTCTGCCGAAAGCTCCGGCCTGCGCTGGCCGGAGAGCACGCGGCAATAGGAACCGCCGAGTGCAGCGGTCATATCGATCCATCGCTTCTGTTTGGCTATTTCCTTTTCGCGGAAAGCCGCGTCGGGACTGGTAAAATCGGGAGAGCAGCACATCATGGGGATCTGTTTTCCCCTGTCCTCCACCTGCTTTCTGAAAACCGCCCAGTTGCTTTCATCGGCCATCTCCAGAAAGCCGGCATACCATTCCAGTCCATCGATATCGAGCCTGCAGGCAAGATCGATCCATGCTGAAAGACGCATGCTTCCGTCTTTGCAAAGCGCCTGCATGAAAGCCTTGGGAAATGCAGCTAATCTGGGCATGAATTTTATGTTGATCGATGAGGAGTTTTTATGGTAGATGCATCCTTAGGCGGATTGCGGCCGATGAAGGGATGCTGTTCGAGATCGACCACCTGCCCGCTGATGGGGCCGCTTTCATCGGCCAGCCAGTATACGGCCGCCGCAGCGATCTCCTTGGGCCATAAGATGCGGCCCGCAGGGGCATATACCGGAGGAACCTCTTTATACCAGTCGTCGGCCAGTCCATGCTGGCGTTTGCGGATCGTTTCCGTTTCAGTAAGCACCCATCCCGGATTGATCTGGTTCACCCGAACGCCGTACTCACGGTGAAGCGTATCCCCTAAATTGCGGGTCATGGTCATGAGCCCTCCTTTTGAAATGCTGTAGGCGAGCAGGTTCGGCTCCCCGCTCCAGGCATTCACGGAACCGATATTGAGCACGCATCCTCTTGTATTGCTCAAATGCGGAAGAGCAGCCCTGATGAGCGCAAAAGGAGCAATGGTATTCACTTCGAGCAGCCTGCGGAGAAAAGCCAGATCCGTTGTTTCGATATTAGAAGAAGCTACGATGGCGGCATTATTGACAACCGCATCCAGCTTTCCGAATGCAGATAAAGCCATATCCACCAGATGCTGCGGCGCATCCACCGCGCTGATGTCTTCAATATGCAGTACGGCTTTTTCCCCGCCGATCATGGCCAGCACTTCTTCGCCCCATTCTTTTTCAAGGCCGTGCAGCACCACGCGGGCTCCTTCTTCCACACAGCGGATGGCAATGGCTTTGCCGATGCCTGTTGTGCTGCCGGTAACGATGATCACTTTATTCTGCAATCGCATGTCTATACGGGTTTGAGCACGCTTTTTACTACTTCGCCTTTATGCATTTTTTCAAAAGCCTCATGCCATTGGGTAACGGGCCATACGCCGCCGATAATGGGCCGCACGTCGAGCTGTCCGGAAGCAAGCAGGGCGATCACTCTTTCCCATACCGGCCAGTTATGGCTGAAGCTGCCCTGCAGCGTGATGTTCTTCTGCACCAGCGGGTCCAGCGAAAAGCCCAGTGGCTGCGGGCCCCAGCCTACCTTGCTGATCTGCCCGCCAGGCCGCACGAGCTGCATGGCGATCTTCAATGTAGCGCTTGCGCCTGCGGCATCGATAATACAATCGGCGCCCAGTCCGTCTCTTCGCATAGCCCAGCCCGTTGCATCGCCGGCAATGGCTTCGCACCCGTACCGGCGGGCAATATCGAGGCGGTGCCGGTCGGCTTCCAGTCCAACAACAGCCACTTCCGCTCCGCAGAGCCTGGCCACTGCAGCGCAGAGAATGCCGATGGTTCCGGGGCCCAATACCACCACGCGATCGCCGGGCTTGAGGCGTATGTTCTCGACAACGGCATTGAATGCCACGCAGCAGGGTTCGGTGAGACAAGCCTGTTCAAAAGCAAGCTGATCCGGCACGCGATGAAGGCAGCGGGCAGGCACGCGCACATAACGCGTCATGGCCCCGTTCACGCCATAGCCGAATCCTTTTCTTGCCGGATCGAGATTATAGAGGCCCTGGCGCGAAAGCGGATTATCGGGATCGATGACAGCAGCCGTTTCGCTGACCACCCTATCGCCTTCTTTCCATCCTTTTACGCGGCTTCCGGTTTCTACGATATGTCCTCCGAATTCATGGCCCAGCACAACGGGATAATTCACCGGCCAGCTATGGTCGGCAGCCCATTGATGCAGGTCGCTTCCGCAAACGCCAACATTGGCCACTTCCAGCAATACGTCTTCCTCGCCTATTTCGGGTTTATCGATTTCGCGCAGCTCTACAGCGCCTTTTTCAGGAGCATAGTTAACCACAGCAGCAGATCTAACAGTCATCATTAGTTGTTTTTTTATGACAATGATATTCGTGAATCGGGAGGCGTGAATCGTGAGTTTTGACCACGAATTGACGACTGACGATTCACACCCCTCACGACTGACGACTAACGCCTCCCGATTCACGACTGACGCCTCACGATTCCCGCCTCACGTCCCCATAACCATGCACCTTTTCGCAGATCAGGCGCAATGCGCTTTCAAGATCGCCTGTTGCGGTTTTGAATGCATCGGCATCGATGGTGAGCGGGGCGCCGAGCACCACCAGCGGGGCGCCGTATTCGGGACAGCGGACAGCCTGCTCCAGGCTCAGCCCGCCTACTGCCTGCACGGGAATATCAACGGCCTGCACCACTTCGCGCAACTGGTCGAGCGGACTGGGCATTCGCTTGCCCTGTGCGGCAATACCGCGTCTTTCATCATAGCCGATATGATGGATGATATAATCGCATCCGAGCGCTTCGAGCCGTTTGGCTGCAGCCACCATATCCGGGCAGCCGAGATTATCGCCCATCACCTTGATACCATAATCGCACCCTGCGCGAACCACGCATTTGATCGTTTCTTCATGCGCCCTGGCCATCACCACTACATGCGTTGCACCGGCCCTGGCCATCATCTCGGCCTCCAGGTAACCGCCGTCCATGGTTTTGAGATCGGCAACGATAGGCGTGCCGGGAAAATTTTTCCGCAATTGTTTTACGCCATGCAACCCTTCGGCAAGGATCAGCGGCGTTCCGGCCTCGAGCCAGTCAACGCCCGCACGCAAGGCGATATGAGCGGTTTCGATGGCTTCATCGATATTGGTGAGGTCTAATGAAATTTGAACGATGGGCTTCATATAAAAATGGCAAGAGATGAAATGCAGCTAAAACTACTCATTCAAGGTAAAGAAAAAATCCTGATTATTCCTTTACAAATCCTACGATCAGCTCGGTTACCTGGAAGCTGCTGCGGGCGGGCTTTTTTTCTCCGGGCACGATCAGCCTGAAAGGGCCGCGGTCGGCAGGGAGGGGCTTGCCCTCCGATTCATCGGCCAGTATCACGGTACGGTCAGTAAAGCTGCTGTCGAGCTCGGCCAGCGAAAACAGCACCTGATAACCGTCGGCACATTTCACCAATAAATATTTGGTGAGATTTTCGCCGCGCAATTGTTTGCCCATGGTAACGCCTGCCAGCTCCAGGATTTGCTGAATAGGCGCGCCGGTATAGGGATGCTCTTTGCCGTCCCTGTCTTTGAGGTTTGCGGTGATGCGTTTCATGCCGGCAAGATCGGCGGCATACAACGTGAGCGGCTTTGTTACTTCGCCGGATACTTTTACAGAAGGCTTTGCTGCTTTATCCTGGGCAACGAGCTTGAGCGATAAAATACAGGCGGCAAATAAAAGGATATACCACTTCATATTACTGATTTAAAAATGGATTTGAAAAACGTTTGTCTGTAATAAAAGATGAATCGGTAAGCATATTCAAAAAGGCAATAAGGTCTTTTTTTTCCTGTGCCGTCAGATCGAGCGACCGGCCGTTGAGGGTATTGGAATTGTTCTGTAAAAAGGGACTTAATGTATTGCTTTGCATGATGTGTTCGTTGTAATGGTCGATCACTTCTTCCAATGTGCCGAAGCGGCCGTCGTGCATATACGGCGCAGTAAGCGCGATGTTCCTCAGGCTCGCCACCCTGAACCTTCCCCTGTCATAAGCCTGGCCGGTAATTTTTTCGCGGCCCGGGTCTTTGGGAATGCTGTCGAGGCCATTATTATGAAAAAGTTCGATGAACGTTTTCGGCCCGCCATGGCAATGACCGCAGCCCGCTCCCCTGGTC
>CAYYZJ010000172.1:0-3882 GCA_964475615.1 uncultured Flavitalea sp.
GATAAGATAATGCCGCCGCCGATGCCGATCATGCCGGAAAGGAAACCGATGACCCCGCCGGTGAGCAGCGATAGCGGAATATTCTGTTTTCTGATCTCATCCACCCGGATATTGCTGAAGAATAAGAACCGCGCAATGGGAAAAAGCAACAGTATGCCCAGTATTTTTTTATAGATGGTTCCGTCAACTACGATCAATCCCCCCAAAAAAGACATGGGAATAGAAGCAATTGCCAATGGCAGGAATATCTTCCATATAAAATGCCTGCCGCGGTAAAATTGTATGAAAGAGGTCAGGGATACAAATAAATTCAGCAGCAGCGCAGTAGGCTTCATCACCTCCGGTGCCACGCCGAAAAGCGCCATCAGGGCCAGGTACCCGCTGGCGCCTCCATGACCTATGGAAGCATAAAAAAATGCAACCAGGAAAAGCAGGAAGTAGAACAGTACGATATATTCGTGCATGCGTGATTATTTAATAGGTAATATTTAATATTTAAGATTTTTAATGCCGGCCATAAAATGAGATATTAAATATTAAATCTTAAATATTAAATTCCTACGGCAGCCAGTGCACTTCTACCGGCTCGCCTGCCGCATATTCCGAGCCCTCTTCTTCCAGGCAGATCAGGCTGTTGGCTTCGGCAAAGGAACTGAGGCGATAGGATTCCTGCGCTGCAAGCGGCTGTGCCTTACCGTTAGCAGCATGCGCTTTTAAAAAATGGGTGAGCCCCGGATTTTTTTGCCATGAACAGGCCAATGGCAGGCGATCTGTTCTGACGATATTCTTTTGCATGGTCAGCTCTTCCAGCGCAGGGATCACATATTCATAAAAACAGGTCAGCACAGAAGAAGGATTGCCCGGCAGGCCGAACACCAGCCGGTTTTCTTTTTTGCCGAAATACAGGGGCTTTCCCGGCCGCTGCTTTACCCGGTGAAACAGGCAGTTTACACCGCAGGCTTTGGCTGCGGCTGCGGTAAAATCATAATCGCCTACACTTACTCCGCCGGTAAGCAGAACAATATCGCTGCCGGGCAGGGCTTCTGCCAATGCCTGCTGCAGCAAACCGGGGTTATCGTCTATCCACTGGATTTGTATACCGGCAATGCCTATGCGCTGCAATGCGGCTTCCAGCATAAAGGAATTGGATTCATATACCTGCCCGTACAGGAGCGGCTTTCCGGGCTGCTGCAATTCCTTTCCGGTAATGATGATACTTATCGCAGGTTTTGGATATGCTTTTATGGACGCAATGCCCATGCCTGCCAGAAAGCCGATGGCTGCCGGAGAAAGCGGAGTATTTTTTTTCAGGGCCAGTGCGCCGGCTTTTACTTCAAATCCTTTGGGCCTTACATTATTTCCTTTCTGCATATCGCTGTCGCTGATGATCAGCTCATCATTCTCCACGGTCGTGAGCTCCTGCATCACCACAGTATCAGCGCCCGGGGGAAGCGCTGCTCCCGTAAAAATGCGGGCGGCGGATCGAGGCTTTACCGTAAAGCCCACTGTATTGCCTGCCGCAGCTTCGCCTTCTATTTTCAGCTTTCCATGCAAGCGGTAATCTTCAAAACGGAATGCAAACCCGTCCATGGACGATTGATCGAATGCCGGAATATCTGTTGCAGCGCAGATGTCTTCGGCCAATACCAATCCCCCTGCCTGTTCCAGCGGCAGCATCACCGGTTCCAATGCATGGCAATTGGTTCTCACAATATGTTTGGCTTCAGCAACAGCGATCACGGTTCATTTTTTTCGGAGATGTAAAAATACTAAGAAGCGGTTGAACAATTTTCATCAGGCGTTCCGGTTGCCATGCGCCTTGCCGCCGATATAATTTCTTTCTGTTGCATCGAATTATTGATTAAATTACCAAAGCTTCATTCATCTTCAAAATAACTGGTTATGGTTTCTCACACATTGCAGATCAACGGAAAAAATTATACCGTTGAAGCAGATCCCAGGATGCCTTTGCTTTGGGCCATCCGCGAGCTGGCCGGTTTAACGGGAACGAAATACGGCTGCGGCATTTCGCAATGCGGAGCCTGCACGGTTCACCTCAACGACACTCCGGTACGCTCCTGCTCCATTCCGGTTTCTGCAGCGGCGGGAAAAAAGATCACTACCATCGAAGGGCTTTCGGAAGATAATTCCCATCCCGTGCAGCGTGCCTGGATTGCAGAGCAGGTTCCGCAATGCGGTTATTGCCAGAGCGGACAGATCATGGCTGCCGTTGCATTGCTGAAAAGAAATCCCAATCCGGCAGATAAGGATATCGACATGGCCATGCAGGGACATATTTGCCGCTGCGGCACCTATCCCCGTATCCGCAAGGCCATCAAAACGGCATCCAGACTGATGTCGCCATCCACCACAACCAAATCATAGCATCATGCCCACTCTTGATAAAAATGTATCGCGCAGAAATTTCATCAGGCTCGGCAGCATGACGGGCGCCGCATTGACGCTTGGTTTTTATTTGCCGGCATCGGCAAAAGAAGCTGTAAGGATCATGAGCGCCGAAACGGCGGATAATCTCGGCATCGAATTGACTGCCTGGATATCGATCGACAAAACAGGCAAGGTGACCATTTTAAATCATCGCTCGGAAATGGGACAGGGCGCTTTCCAGGTAGTGCCGCAGATGATTGCTGAAGAGCTGGAAGTAAGCCTCGACCAGGTGAATATCGTCTTTGCTGCCGGCGATCAGAAAAAATACGGAAGCCAGGTCACCGGCGGAAGCTCTACGGTAAGAGGCGCATACAAGCAGCTCATGCGTACCGGCGCAACGGCGCGCGAAATGCTGATTGCAGCGGCAGCTAAAAAATGGAATGCACGTCCTGCTGACTGCTATGCCGAAAACGGAACCGTTATCCATCGCCCCTCCGGAAAAAAGCTGGGTTATGGGGAGCTGGTGGAAGATGCTTCGCACATGCAGCCGCCGGAAACAGTAATATTGAAAGAAAGAAAAGATTACAAGATCATCGGCAAGCCGCTGCCCCGGCAGGATATTCCGCTTAAAGTGAATGGCAAGGCCGAATTCGGATTGGATAAAAAACTGCCGGGCATGCTCTATGCCATGGTAGAGCGCAATCCCCGCTTTCTGGGAAAAGTAAAGAGCTTCGACGATACGGCCGCCAAAGCCGTTCCCGGAGTGAAGCATGTATTGAAAGTGCAGATGAATGTGTTCGATCACTCACTCGAAGGGGTAGCCGTAGTTGCCGATAGCCTCTGGTCGGCCATACAGGGAAGAAAAGCATTGAAAGTGGAATGGGACGATTCGGGCTTCGAGCACTATAGTACCGACCAGCTATATGCGAAAATGAAGGAGGATCTGAACAAAAAACCGATTTCTTTTAAAACAAAAGGAGATTTCGATTCAGCATTTGCAAAAGCCAAGCAACAGATCGAAGCGATCTATGAAACGCCTTATGAATCGCATAGCTGCATGGAGCCGTTGAACTGCATTGCCCACTATCACGATAATAAATGCGAGATCTGGGGCCCGATACAAGGGCCCGACTGGGTTCAGAAAGACGTAGCCTCCCTGCTCGGACTGAAGCCTGAAGACCTCACGGTGAACATGACCTTTTTAGGAGGCGGCTTCGGCCGCAAGGCTTTTCTTGATTATCCTCACGAAGCTGCCGTTATTTCAAAAGCCGTCGGCGCCCCGGTGCAGGTGATATGGACGAGGGAAGATGATATGAGCCTGGGGCCGTTCAGGCCGGGCATGGTGTACCGCTGCAGGGCCGGATTAGGTGAAGAAGGAAATATCATGGCTTTTGAAAACAAAATGGCCGGACAGGATATGGATCATCAGTGGCCGGGGGCCAGCAAATCGTCTTACAATGCCAGCGTTACGGAAGGATTGGCTGAACCCTATTT
>CAYYZJ010000173.1:0-1557 GCA_964475615.1 uncultured Flavitalea sp.
ATGTTCGGGCTGCTTGCAGAAATTATTGCAGATGGCTTCAGCAAATGCGGTCGTATTCAATGCAGGTGTATTCTTGTTGCCGAAATCGCCGGTATGAATGCCTTGTTCGAGCGTATAGAGCAAAGCGTTTTCGATGACCGCGGCATTTTCCATGAGGCCGAGATGGCGAAGCATGGATAGTCCGCTCAGCAAAAGCGCGGTAGGGTTGGCAATATTCTTTCCGGCAAGATCGGGCGCGGTTCCATGAACGGCTTCAAAAATGGCAATATGGTCGCCGATATTGGCAGAGGGCGCGAACCCGAGGCCGCCTACCAGTCCGGCGCAGAGATCGGAAATGATATCTCCCTGCAGGTTGGTCAGCACCACTACATCGAACTCGTGCGGACGCACTACCAGTTTCATGGCGAGATCATCCACGATAATATCATCTGCTTTTAATTCAGGATAGCTTTTCGCCACTTCATAAAAGCAATCCAGGAAAAGACCATCGGTCAGCTTCATGATATTGGCCTTGTGCCCGCAGGTAATGCGCCTGGTGCCTTTTTTCTTGGCCATTTCAAAAGCGTATTTGATCACCTGCAGGCTTCCGGGCCGCGTAATGAAACGGCGGCTCAGCGCCACATCGTGCGTGAGCATGTGCTCGATGCCGCCATAAGTATCTTCGATATTTTCCCGCACGATGGTGATATCTACCGGTATGCCTGCTTTCGAAAAAACCGTATCCACACCGTGCAGGGTTTGAAACACTCTTTTATTGGCATAGGTGTTCCAGGTTTTTCTTGCCGTTACATTCACGCTTTTCACGCCTTTGCCCTTCGGTGTTTCCATGGGGCCTTTGAACAGGATGCCCAGCTCCTCGATCGTATGCTGGGCCTCAGGGGTCATGCCGTTGGAGAAACCTTTATCGAACACCCATTTGCCCATTTCCACCAGTTCATACTCCAGCGGCACTTTATTGGCATTGAAAATATTAAGTACTGCATCCATTATTTCCGGGCCGATACCATCTCCTTTGGCTACTGCTATTTTCATATAAAAGTTTGCGCTAAATTAGCATAGAATAGGCATTGTATTATTAACAGATAAATAATACTTTCAATAGCCGCCGATTTTGATTAATTTTATAAAAATTCGTTTCATGGCAAGCAAAATCTCAGAGGGAGTGGAGATCAATGTAGAAACCTTTTATCAGCCCGATTACAGCAATCCTATTTCCGGCGAGTTTATGTTTGCCTATCGCATTACCATCGAAAACCACAATAATTTTCCGGTAAAGCTGCATCGCCGCCACTGGCATATCTTCGACAGCAACGGCAGCTACCGCGAAGTGGAAGGAGAAGGCGTTGTAGGCGTTCAGCCGGTATTGAATGCCGGCGAACGGTACCAGTATGTGAGCGGATGCAATCTCCGTACGGAGATGGGCAAGATGCACGGTACCTACAGCATGGAAAACCTCAACAATAAAAAAATCTTCGAAGTCAATATTCCTGCTTTTGAAATGATCGTGCCGTTCAAGATGAGCTGATATCCGATTTCTTCAGCGCGATGCGGTAGAGC
>CAYYZJ010000174.1:0-1616 GCA_964475615.1 uncultured Flavitalea sp.
TGGAACCAGGGATGCTGGTCTGAAGTATGATTGGGAACAAGATCGAGGATCAGCTTCATGCCTGCGGCATGCACTTCACGCAGCAGCTCATCGAAATCTTCCATGGTGCCGAACAAAGGATCTATGCCGGTATAATCTGAAATATCATATCCGAAATCCTTCATCGGCGAAGGATAGATGGGCGAGATCCAGATGGCGGTAATGCCCAGCCATTTCAGATAGCCCAGGCGTTTGATGATGCCCTTGAGATCGCCCACTCCATCTTTATTGCTATCCTGGAAAGACCTGGGATAAACCTGATAGATGATGCCTTTTTGCCACCATAATAATTCCTTTGCGTCTCCATTCATAAGGATGGATGTGTTCGAGATTTACCCGGCTCAAACACGATAATGAACCTATCAAAATTGTGCCAACGCCGCATCAGCTATTCTTCAGCACGGTCACACAGCGGCCTGCAACTTTGATGGTTTCGCCGCACTGGTAACGGGCGCCTTTTTCAAGGTCTTCCGATATATAATCCTCGCAGGTGTCCAGTACTTTTACCCAGGTTCTGCCGTATTTGGCGGGAAGCAGCTTATAGTCAATCGCATCCTGATGGGCATTGAAGATGACATAAAAATCATCGTCGATGACACGGTCGCCTTCTTCGTTTATTGAATTAAGTCCCTGCCCGTTCATGTACACGGCCAGCGATTTGGCAAAATCCTGCTTCCAGTTCTCATCTGTCATTTCGCCGCCGTCGGGCTTGAACCAGGCAATATCTTTTCTTCCCGTACCCTTTACCGGCCGGCCCCTGAACCAGTGCGGGCTGCAAAATACCTGGTGCCTCCTGGTGAACTGGATAAGCTTTTTGGTGAATGCCAGCAGCGACTGGTCATAGTGCTCCCAGTTGAGCCAGGATATTTCATTATCCTGGCAATAGGCGTTGTTGTTGCCTTTTTGCGTGCGGCCGAACTCATCGCCGGCCACCAGCATGGGAACGCCCTGCGACAGAAAAAGCGTGCAGAGAAAATTTCTTTTCTGCCGGTTGCGAAGCTTGATGATCTCGATATTATCGGTTTCGCCTTCCGCTCCGCAGTTCCAGGAGCGGTTATTGTTTTCGCCGTCTTTATTATCTTCCTTATTGGCTTCGTTATGCTTTTGATTATAGGAAACAAGATCATGAAGCGTGAACCCGTCGTGCGCCGTAATGAGGTTAATGCTGGCAGTAGGCAGGCGGTAATCGTTCTTGTACAGGTCGGAGCTGCCGGTGAACCGCTCGGCAAATTCCGCCACCATGCTGTTGGCGCCGCGCCAGTAATCGCGCATGCAGTCGCGGTACTTGCCATTCCATTCCGCCCATCCCGGCGGGAATTTTCCTACCTGGTATCCGCCTTCGCCAACATCCCATGGTTCGGCAATGAGCTTGACCTGAGAGATGATGGGATCCTGGTGAATGACATCGAAGAAAGCGCCCAGCCTGTTCACATCATGAAATTCCCTGGCCAAAGCAGCGGCGAGGTCGAAGCGGAAACCATCGATATGCATTTCGGTTATCCAGTACCGTAAGCTGTCCATGATCAGCCTCAGCACATTGGGCAGATAGGTATTCAGGGTGTTGCCTGTTCCCGTAT
>CAYYZJ010000175.1:0-4202 GCA_964475615.1 uncultured Flavitalea sp.
ATTTTTAGCAGCAGTGGAATCGGTTTTGGATAATTTCTCCTGGAGCTTTTTTTCCTTCCGGGAAAGACGTTCCAGATATTTTTCTGTTTGCCTGGTGAGCTGGTCATCGAGATGAGCGGTTTTACTGCGGATCTTATCGAAAAACTGATTGGGGAAATTGGTGATCCTGTCGATAACAGAATCCGGCTGCTGGGCATAAGTGCAAACACTTACCCCAAATAGCATGCAAGCAATGCATAGTGGTATTCTCACGTAGCCGGGCGGTTTAGGAGTTAAAGGAATAAGCTACATAAGGCCGGATTACAATCTTAGCCACAAATCATTTCCTGTCAAAATCAATCTTTATTCGTGTTGTTTTTGACAATGAGCGTGTCGAAAAAGGAAATATTCGTGCAGGCATTTCCAAGGGTGGAGGAAAAATCAGAATAAGTGCGAGTTAATGATAAAATTGGATTCAAACAATATCAGAAATAAAATACCGTGTTTAAACGGTATCAGGAAAGGGTGTTTTAACGGTATAAGCTATCCGTGTTTTCACGGGTTGGAATAATTTATTTTATATACCTGCGGGATTTGCGCGCAAAAGATAATCCATCCATAAATTTATTCACCCCTGCCAACTACAAACTACCAACCCAATACTGCTTCCGGTAATTTAACGGGCTGGTATTATACATATTCCTGAACTGCCGGTTGAAATTGGAAAGATTATTGAACCCGCATTCAAAACAAATATCGGCGACGCTCATTTTATTTTCGATGAGCAGGGTGCAGGCATGGTTAAGCCGCACTTCATTCACAAAAGCAGTGAAGGTTTTCCGGGTGCGCTGGCTGAAATAGCGGGAAAAAGAATTTTCAGCCATGTTCACCAGCGCAGCTACTTCTGCCAGCACGATCTCCTGCCTGAAATGCTTCATCACGAATTCAAATACCTGGTTCAGCCGGCCGCTCTCGATCTCATTCTTGCCCTGCACATTGGTATTGGAAATATAATGGCAATCCCGCGAGGTGCTGAGCAGATGAAGGATCTCCAGCAGCTTCAGCCAGCGGCTGAGCCCATCCGTTTCCAAAAGCTCATGCATTTTTTCACTCACGATGCGGTTGGTTCTGCCGCTGATATCGAAACCTTTTGCAGCCCGCTGAAAAAAGCTTTTCAGCTTCCTGGCTTCCGGCAGGCCAAGAAAATCCGATCCAAAAGCAGTTTCCAGAAAATGCACCACGATCGACTTTGCCCGCAATCCCGATCGCGGTTCATAGTAAGCCGGATCGTTGCGGTAAAGATGCGGCAGGTTGGGCCCGATAAAAGCGAGATTGCCTTGTTTGAAATCGCTGATATTATCGCCGATAAAACGCTTGCCCGTGCTTTCCGTAACCAGCACCAGCTCATACTCCGGATGAAAATGCCAGGGCGTGGGATAATAAGGATAATCAAATTCCCTTACCACGAACGATTCCTCGGCCTTCAGGGGCAGGTGCTCCAGTACGGGCTTCATTTTTCAAATTTTATGCTGCAATTTAAAGCTATATTTTAGAATCTCTGGTAAAAAAGTATCAGTTTAGTACAACATTCAGGTAGGCTGGTTTATGCGGAATTGGTAGCTTTACCAAAATTAAAAATGATTGTCATGCCTGAATTCAAATTATCTCCCCGGCAAATCGATGCCTATCATAAAGACGGTTATGTTGTAGTGAAAGGATTCTGCAGCAAGGCCGAAACAGATCATCTTTATCAGGTGGCCCTGGAAGATGATGCCATGCGCAAGAACGCGCTCGACCTCAATGATCAGAGCGGTAAAAAAACAAGGCTCTCGCTGTGGTTCACACCGGGCAGCGATGTATTCGGCTATCTTACCCGGAGCAGCAAGATGGTTCATTCTGTAGCGCAACTGCTCGACAGCGATTCGCCCGTCTGCCATTTTCATTCCAAGCTGATGCAGAAAGAGCCGCGCGTGGGCGGAGCCTGGGAATGGCACCAGGATTACGGATACTGGTACAAGAACCAGTTTATGTTCCCCGACCAGCTCATCAGCGTAATGATCGCATTAACGTCTGCCAATAAAGAGAACGGCTGCCTGCAGGTGATCAAAGGTTCGCATAAATTGGGAAGGGTGAATCATGGGTTCACCGGCGAACAGGTAGGCGCCGATATGGTGATGGTGAACAATGCGCTCAAGACCATGGAGCTGATATACTGCGAGCTCGATCCCGGCGATGCGCTCTTCTTCCATCCCAACCTGCTGCACCGCTCGGAAGCCAATTTATCGGAATATCCCCGCTGGTCTATCATATCCTGCTATTCTTCACAATCCAACCTGGCGTATAATGAAACCTCCACTTCATGGAAAACGCCGGTGGATATTGTTCCCGACGAAGCCATCCTCGAATGGGAAGCCGAATCCCTGTCGCATGCCGATTTCCTGAAAAAAGAAAATGATCCTGCATTGAAGGAGACCGGTTGGGAAAAAGAAGTAACTACAAAGTAGAGGATCTGAGGTCTGAAGTCTGAGGTCGGAAGTTGGAGGTCTGAGAATACAAAATTTCTTTCCGATCCCGGACTTCATACTTCCGGCCTCCGGCCTCACGCTTTGCAACATTTGGTCGGCTGATCTGTCTAATCTCACTGAGTGAGCAATTATCCTACAGACAAATATCTGGTTGAAAAGGTATTGCGTGGCGACACACATGCCTTTGGCGCCATTATTAAAAATACGGAAGGATTGGTTGCCCAGATCGTTTTCAAAATGATCAATCACGCGGAAGACCGGAAAGATATTGCGCAGGATGTGTATTTGAAGGCATTCCACCACCTGCCGGGATTCAGATTCCAGTCCAAGCTCTCTACCTGGATCGCACAGATCGCTTATAACAGTTGTCTGAGCTATCTGGAAAAGAATCCTATTTGCAGCAGCCATCCTTTCTCTGGTAAGAATGATCCTCGATCATCGCGTCAAGGACAAGCTGATAGACAAAGGCGCTTCCGAAACGATCATAACCCAATTGCTCAAGCCCATTAACCAGGAAAGCAGCAGGGATGTGAATATAAAATGGTTCTGCATTCTGGCGGCCATCGGCGCCGGGCTTGCGCTTATCGGTTTCTTTCAGCCTTTGGGCATACATTCCATGGCCATCATGTCGTTCAGCCTGGCTGCCGGTTTTTTAGGGTATCATTATTTTACCAGGAAGCGCGAAAAATAAAACCGATATGAAACCTGAATTCTTTGTAGTGGCCTTTGCCATGCTTTTTCTGGGCGTCTATCTTACTCATTCCGGGCGTTTTTATCATAGAGAAAAAAGCAATTACATGAAGATCATCAGCAACGGCTCTATCGAAGAGCTGAGCTATACAGGAACAATAGAGCTGAATGACAGCGGAACGGATTTCAAAAGCATTTCACGCGGCGGATACGTGGAATATGAAAAGAATGACAGCAAGCTGGTTGCCAAAGGCAGTTCAACCGGTGAAATTGCGTATGAATTTTTTGAAGACGGAGAAAAAACACCTTTGGATAAAAAGCTCCTGGCAGAAGCCGTATCCGAAATGATAGCCTGGGGCTTCGATGCCGAAACCATCGGCAACGATGCGGATTATGGCAAGGCCATGAGGGCGATAGAATAAAAAGCGGTTTGATCAGCATAGCTCAACCACCGCATACGGCGGCAATTCTACAGAATCTGTTTTAGCCATGCTGCTCTCTTTCATTGAAGCAGGAAAGGCTTGGATGGTTTTCATGGTACCGATGAAGAAAGGCAGTTTTATCCGGATGGCATGATCGCGATGATTGGCGATGAATAAATATTTCCTGCCTTCATGCACCAGCAGCAGGCTGCTGCATTGCAATGGCTCGCCACACGAAGTCCTGATCAGTGCAGCCTGCTTTAATGCAAGCAGCCTTTGCAGCAAAACGCCGGCAGGATACAGCTCGCCCTGCGCCGAGCAGACGCCCTGTTTGCCCGCAGTCTGGAAATAAGCAATGCCATCGGCTCCCGATTCGGAAAGATATTTGAAGCTGGCCAGCGTCCATCCTGCGGCCCATGGATCAAGCTGCCGCGGATCGGTTTTTTGTTCATTGCCGAGTATCCTGTCGGCCTTGTTGTGCGCATCGGGGTTAAGCCTTGGCTTTAATGTAACCGGAGAAATGAAGATCGCTTTGCCGGGATAGATCGATCTGGTGCTGCTGATCGTGTCTGCCTGCGCTGCTGTG
>CAYYZJ010000176.1:0-10644 GCA_964475615.1 uncultured Flavitalea sp.
GGTTCAATAGAACCAGCGCCTTATGCGGGAGCGGCGAGAATACTGAAGAGTGTATGAGTAGGTTCCTGTATTGTACTTTTAAATTGTCTCTTTTTCTTATTCATGGTTTGGAGATTTCGGGAGCGTTGACCACCTGATTCCGGAAATCGCTGATCAGTTTTCCTTTGATAATGAATCCATAGCTCCCGAAATCTCCAGTATAACAGAGAAAAGTTGATTATATTTGTGTCATGGCGCTTTCCATACATGATACGAACCTTCTACGGAAATACTTTGCCGACAAGCCGGTAAAGAGAGCCTATTTATTCGGGTCTCATGCACGAAACACTGCTGTAGAAGGTGCCAGTGATGTTGATATATTATTGGAACTGGATTATTCCAAGCCTATTGGGATGAAATTTTTTAGTTTTCAGCGGGAACTCGAGGATTTATTGCATAACAAAGTCGACGTAGTAACGAGCGACGGCATTTCTAAATATGTTCTTCCGTACATTGAAAAAGATAAGATTCTGATCTATGAGGCCACCGCTTAGCGACGAACTAAGAATTCGACATGTATTGGATGCGATTAAAGAGATTGAGTTCTATCTACAAAACGTATCACTGGAACAGTTCCTTTCTAATTCAGAAAAGCGCTTCGCTACCATTAAACAGCTTGAGATCATAGGTGAGGCATGTGCTCGTATTTCGCCTTCCTTAAAAGAAAAATATCCAGAGGTAGAATGGAGTAACATTATTGGTTTCCGAAACATTTCCATCTATCTTGTGCTTCTACGGTCATTCTATGCTCATCATAACTATATTTGAATCAAGGATGACTCCCAAAATATTTTCATTACGACAGAAATCCTATTCTGCGCCTTGAAAGGAACGGAGTGTCGGAATTCCCCTTGGCTCTGATCTTTATGTTTTTATTTCACTTTACGTAACGTAAATAGAAATAATCTCCATCTGCTCGAAGCCAACGATCTCTTTCACCTGGTCTTACCCAATGCTCTTGCTTTTAATTCAAACAATAAAGTCTTAAATGAAGGCTTTACTGTTTTTGCGTATCCCTTCGAGCAAGTACCTATTTGCAATGTGTATCTTTTAGTGTAAGAGATTATAGATTGTGACTATGCGATGGCACCCAGTGATGGGGTAATAATTGGTGTATCTTGTTTATGGGGTATGAAGCAATACGCTGTAATACGTCTTTAAACCAGGTGTGAGGGTTGATACTATGCATCTTGCAAGTGCCGAGCAAACTGTACAGCATACCACTTCGGTAAGCTGCATGATGGGAACCTGCGAACAGGTAATTTTTTTTGCCTATGGCTATAGGACGCAGGCTATTTTCTACGCCATTATTGTCTATATATCCCGAGAAGTCTTTTAGCATTTTCACCGGCCCTTCCCGCCCACGCCCTTGCTGGTAATCAAAGAATACCATTTTTTTCAAAGGGTCATGGTATACCCAGTAAAAGCCGCGGTGCGCAGTACCGGCTTTGCTTTTGTCGGGGACTTTTATGGGCGTCTCATCAATTTGCAGGTAAGAGGCGGCAAGCACTTCTTTTTTCAGGACTTCAAACAAAGGCGTAATGAGTTGGCAAGTCGCCGCTATCCATGTAGTAAGAGTAGCATAGGTATTTTTATTCCGGCCCGCTCAAAGCGCTGCATCTGGCGGTATAGGGGTAAATGATCCAAATATTTATCAATGACAACCTGTGCCAATAACCCTTCTGCCGCCATGCATTTGTCAATCGCCCTTCCTGGAAGCTCCCCGATGATGATACCGCTATTGCCCGGCCTTACATATTTGGGGCGGCGGTACTGCTTCACATATAACTCGCCGGGTATGTAATCGAGTACCTCTGTAATCTCTTCACCCATCTTTTTGCAACCCGTTATATCCTCACAAGGCTCAATGATGATGGCCTCCCTGCGCAGGTGCTCCGGCAACTTCATCCTGCCGGGGTGGTGTACAGGATTTTGTTCAACTGTAACTTCGGTTCTTGTATAACTGATCTTTTGTGCACTTGCTACACTGCAGGCTGCAACCTCATCTGTATGGATGACCAGTGACAACTGGGATGGGTTGGGTTGAACAGGGATAAACCGCTCCTGCCTGGAACCGAAGATCATTTTCTTTAAGCTGTCTAATTGATGTTGAAGGGACGCAATCTGCAGTTGCTGCTCCTCGCATAAAGACAGCAGCCGGCTATATTCAATGGAGGGTGTTTTGTCTGTCATCGGTGGGGTTCAGGGATACAAATATCCGGTATCGTTTCCCTTTTTATGACAGCCTTGAACAACTTGTAGATAAATCGCAGTGAAAAAATAATTTTCAAAAAATCGCCCTTTATTAATGTGGATAACACCTTATTCTTTTATCAGCGGGCAGAAGCAGCCTTTACCGGCTGGTACCGTTTCCTGTATCGTATCTGCTGTAAGGATATACCCTTCAAAATAAATTGCAACTGGTCACTGGTGATGCGCATGCTGTTCTCATCGAGGTTAAACGCTGGTACTTCAAAGGTGCCCTGTTCCAGCCGCCGGTAAAACAGCCTAAAAACTCCTGGCTCCCACAACAGCAGCTTCAGGTGTGTCCGCGCACGGTTGATGAAAATAAAACTATCCCCCTGCGTTACTTGCTTCCCCAATTCATTAAGGATGATCCCGCACAATGAATCAAAACTTTTCCGCATATCCGTTTCCTTGCGGTACAGGTGATAGTTGCGGTGGTCACCCAGCATGATAATGCCGCTCATAACAACAATGCTTTCAGATAAGCCGCATCCACCGGCTGGTATATTTTTATCCCTCTTACTTCTGCAAACAACACGGGCTGCTCATGATTATCCGGGGAAACGATATGCAACTGCATAAAACCTCCCTTACTCTCCTGACCTTCAGCCCGCTGCCTGTACCTGGAGCGCCATTTATTAAACGTTATCCTGTTTACACCACGCTCTTCACAAAACAATTTTATACTCATGCCTGAATTTGCCTGCTCCTCAAGAATTTGCAGGATCTCTTCTTTGCTCCGTGTGCGGGATTGCATCGGACGGTTTACTCTCTGATCCATTGTCTCAATTTTTATTAGAACAACAAATCTATCCTGTCACCCCTCTATGGCAGAACGCCTATGCAAACATTCTTAGAAACCTTACCTTTAGCAAAACAAAAAATGCTGCAGGATTTTCCTCCAGCAGCATAAAAAATATATCCTGACCCTATAAAACTTCAAACAAAAAATCCTCAAACTGTCGGATCATATACTATTCAGAACAGTCCGAACGGATAATAATGCGTTTCTTCAAATTAAATCATTTGTGTTTTTCCTTATTCCTCCATTCTTTTAAAGTTAAGATTTCATCAGTCATTGGATCATAAAATTTAACAATCAGATTAGGAGGGTAAACATAGAAATTATAGTAAGGCTCAAATCTAAAATTACTATTATATCCGGCCTGAACCCAATAATATTTATTCTTTTCATCGGGCTTTTTATTTATGATAATAGAAATGCCGCTTTTATGATGAGTTAGGGAATCGACATATTTATTTTTTTGTCTTACCTCCCAAATGGAAAATACTTTTTTAATGATTTTTTTTTCAACGAGGGAATCACTCTTTTCATTTTGTACATTATTTGTATCAAAGAGTTTTAAAATATTTCTGTTCGCCATTCGATCGAATGAGAGACTTTGCTTATTGCTTGGAAGGCCATTCCTTGCCAAAAGGAAAGTGATAAGAAGGGTAATATTAAAAAAAGAAAATTTACTCATTTTAACTCATTTAAGGATTTTAAATCATTTTTCAATTTCTCATTTCGCATATTGTAATAAGCAATTTTCTCTTGCGCTTCTACGGTCATTCTATGCTCATCACCATAACTATTTGAATCAAGGATGACTCCCAAAATATTTTCATTATTGGATTTTATTTCCTTGTTTATTTGATTTGTAAAATCTCCAATTATATTATCAAGCATGGTCTTAAGTTTGTCCGCATAGTCAGGGTCAGTAGCATAGGATCCTAGTTTACCGTTCTGCAGCCCAGCGGCGAAATCTGTAATTGTTTTGTCATTGTTTTTTAATGCATCCAGAGCATCAGGGAAGTTCTTACTTAATAAATTTAAGTATCCTTCAAATCCCTTTTCAACACTGCTGAAATCTGCAAATTTGGCATCCACCTTAATCCTTTTGCCGTTAATAAACTCATGGGTTGTTTCAGTAACAGTTCCCTTATCACCCTTGCCTTTAATGTTCATAAGATTATTCCCAGGCGGATTAAGATTAAAACCATTTTCTACATGTCTTTGAGCCAAGATATAGAGACCTTTAAATGGATTTGTAGCACCGGCATTTGTTGCTGCATTCATTGCTGCTCCTCCTAAGGTTTCATAAAAATTTTTGCGTGGATCTTGACCCTCATTACCATCTTTATCAAAATATCGTATCGGATTATCAAAAGTATAAGTGTATGGGCTCCAATTGGGATATTTATCCGCCTTAGGATCGATGGTCATCCATCTTCCAATTTGTGGGTCATACATTCTAGCTCCGTAATCGTACGCTTCTAATCCACTGCCATCAGAAAATTCCTTATTTTGTAATTCCTTACCGTTATATCGCATCTTATTCTCATAGTAGAATGGTTTTAAGGCTTTGCTAGATATCCCCGCCATAGTCAGTCCGAACGGATAATAATGCGTTTCTTCAAAGGAGTGCTCTAATTAGTATAATGATCGACAAATTCTATTATTTGTTTATTGCTCTTAATTAATTTTCCATCTACCAATATATTGTTGAATTGGTCAATGCAAAGTTTTGTGATCTTTTTGTCAGAATAGGAAATTATAACTTTTATTCTAACATCTATTGCCTTGTTTGTTTGTGAATACTTGTAGTCCTTCAGATACTTACTAAAAAGTATTAATTGTTCTGTATCCTTAACATTTATTTTTTTATATTGGCCTCTAAATGCATTCTCGAAATTATTGCAGGTTATTCGAAATGGAGTTTCTACTTCCTTGCCCATATAAAGTATTGTAATACATTTTATGCTATCTTTTGCTGATACAAATGAACTATAAGATTTAATTGACGATAGAACGAACAGAAGAATTATAAAGCGCATATTAATTTGAGGTTTTTTTCTTTTTTGGTGTAACAATTACTGGTGCTAGCTCAGCTCCAGGTATCGGTACATCGGTGCCCTTTGTGGACAATGGGTCGTTAGTAATAATGAGATTTAACACGGTGTGGTCTGTTCTTGTGACTTGACCTTCTTTTATTTCGCCTAATAAAAATGCAGTGATTTGTTCAACACCTTGTATAACTCGTTTTTCTTCGGCATTATCGTATTTAGAATCCGGTGTCCCCCTTCGTTGTGAATGACCCGATGGATCTTTTATATCATCGGCAGCATGATCACCTTCGTGATTTAACACTGTTGCGGGTGATAGTCTAACACCATCTTGAGTTACTAATCCTAATTTAGGATTCCAGTTAAGTGTCTTTGTTTTAGAATCGTAAAAGCTTGCTGTTTTCCCTTTCACTTCTTTTACATTAATATTTGTTGAACTAGTTAACAGATCTCCAAATGTCTTACCAGCACCCTTGTCTATCAAAGTTTGTATCGTTCTAGCGACTGTTTGTATAAACTTTTCTGAGCCGTTTGGGAAAACTAAAGTGTCTCCTAACGGGTCATTATGTAAGATTGGATTATTACTCATTGCAGAGTACAAGCTCAGTGCATAGTCTGGTTTCGAATCTATCTGCCACCATCTGCCGAGCTGAGGATCGAGGCTTCTTAATGGTGTTGCATATAATTCTAACCCGCTACCATCACTAAACTCTTTGTTTTGAAGTTCGCTTCCTTTGTTGAACTTGTACTTGTTCTCATAATACAGCGGTTTCAGCGCCTGATCGCTAATGGCTGCCATAGTCAATCCGAACGGATAATAATTACTGTCCCTTTTTTAACGGTCTCCCACTTTTTGGGGAACCTCATTTTTTGACGTTCAAAGAACTTTTCTACTCCCAGGATAATCGATTTTCTTTTTTCAATTGAAGAAAAAAATTAAAAAGATCTGGCAGAAGTTATGAACGAGACGATATCACCCCTTCCGTTGAAGTGGTTTCTAAAATCGTAGATACCCTCGAAGTATCGTTTGCAGTTGAACTTTTTCTAGTTCAGTCAAGGATTAATTAAGAAAAAAATTCTGATATAGTAACATCTTCTTCAACTCTTCAAACTCTTTTTTGTAAACAGGGTCTGCATTCAACAGCTCTTGTTCATAAGTTTCTAAAATTTTATAAAAATTTGGATTATTTACAAGTTTTGCGGCAATAATACCAAAACAAGCCCGAAGGGGGTATAACCAACTATGAATTGAAAGCTGCGTTAGATTTTTATTAAGCAATTTATCTACCTTTTCTACAGAGCTATTCTTTTCGAAATATGGTAATACATATTCTTCAAATCGTTTAGGAATTACATTGATCAAGGTCAGGATGTCTTTTTCATCTTCGATTAGATATTTCATAAATTTTCCCGATCCAATCTCATTACCATTGTTGGTATATTCGATTAATTCTCCCAGAGTATTTCCTAACACAGAAGTATATTTGAAAAACTTTTTTTCCTTTTTAGACACTTTGTGATATATATCCAAGATTTTTTTCAACTTGATAGACCATCTAGGTTCAACATAAATACTACCCTCTTTTTCTTCAATCAAGAAATAAAAAGTTTGTATGCCTTGATCGAATTTCCTTTCAAAAGACAAGTCACCCATGATAAGTGTGAACCCTTTTTCGGCAAAAAAAGTTTGCATGCCCTCCAAGAGTTTACGTTCTGTTGATTTAATTTCCATAAATAGTTTCATAAAAAAGTTGTTAGACCTGTCTTAGGGTCAACCCTGATAAGCTTCTATCTGAAAATTCCTTATTCTGCAATTCAGACCCTTTATTGAACTTACTTTTATTCTCATAATAAAGCGGCTTGAGCGCCTTGCTGGATATTCCCGCCATAGTAAGCCTGAACGGATAATAATTACCACCCTTTTTGGAGGATATCTCCAAGCCGCCAGAGGATAATAAAAAAATTTGTCCTTAACCTTATCGATATTATTGGAAGCTTAATCTTACCATCTATTTACTTATTTACTCTGCTTATTTTATCATTCTATACAGAAAGTATGGCCAAACAGTTGGTAAAAAAATTACTCGTTTTCATATTATTATTTGCAATTTTCTCCTGTGCTTCCACAGTCAGTCTATGCTCATCACCATAACTGTTTGAATCAGGGATACCCCCAAAAATATTATCATTACTCTAATGCAGTTTTAAACTTAAATTAAATTTGCCAATCGTTCATTTTGCTAATTCCATACAACCCAAAAATCATCTGGCCCAAATAAACTCATAGCTTCAGGTTCATTAAAGGCACTATCGGTTAAGTCAATTTTGAATATATACCCGTTGTCAAAAATTAATGCTGCATAATCCTTTTCTTCTTTGGCCTCGACAACTGTTAAGCCAACTAAATCCTTAATCTCAACATTTACAATCCGACCATTAAAAATTATTTCAGATCGGTTACTAACGTCCAATCGATATTCGTTGAAATAGATTTGAGTGTAGATAAACATTGCTTGTTCCGCTGCATCATTTGGCTCACTTTTTAGGGGAATAATTGTACTTAAATCCGTCGTAATATTTACAATCGTTTGGCCCACTAATCGATTCAAATAAGATTCAAATTCCTTACTCACTTGACCTTTGTTTTAGTGAAAAATGAGTTTCTGCTCGTGACCCTGTTTTTCCGGTATAGGGATTAACTGCTTGGCCCTGGGCATTATGATATCTGATATAGCCATTAGGATAACCAGGTGAATTCCCTTTTGCAGGCACGGGATCCATTATTCTTATGGTAGTGACCTGCCCATTTTCGCCAGAACTTCCTCCTGTAAATACTACACCCTTACCATTTGCTGCGGGTATCGGCCCTTTCGCACCTTTTGGTACAGGAAAAGCTTGACCTCCCGCATCGACAATAAAACTTGGACTGTGCAAGGTGGGAGTTGGAATGTTTATTCCACCCGACGCATCTGCACTTAAAGTAAAGTCTTGGGCAACAGAAGTTTTCAGATCAATAGATGCCGTGTTGATCACTACTCTTGCTGCGCCGCCTCCAGCAGCAGCAGTTTCTAATTCTCCACTGCTCCCAGCAGCACCTTCTTCGCGCGATGCACCACCTGTTGTCGTCATTTCCATGGCACCTTGAAGTGCCAAAACCGTGTTTGTTGCATTGTTGATAAGCTTTTCTTGAGTTCCTTTACCCCCTAATCCTTTACTTCCTCCCACCACGTCATCTATAAGTCCAAATACAAAATTTACTATTTTATATTGTAAACTTTTATCATCTACCTGAATTGGTGCAGGGGTTGAATCTCCTAACGGATCATTGTGCAAAATTGGATTGTTATCCATTGAGGCATATGGGCTCTCTGCATAATCCGGTTTTGGATCGATTTGCCACCATCTGCCCAGTTGCGGGTCGAGGCTTCTAAAGTGTGTACTGTACAACTCCAGTCCACTTCCATCTGAAAATTCTTTATTCTGTAGTTCAGAACCTTTGTTGAACTTGTATTTATTTTCATAGTACAGCGGTTTCAATGCTTTGGAGCTTATAGCCGCCATAGTCAGCCCGAAACTATAGTAATGCGTCTCCTCCAGAATCGGCCCCTGGTAATGGTTAACCCTTAGATTGTCAAAGAACACATCCCACCCAGGCGTTTCATTGCTTACCCAAATATATAAAAATCCGTTTTTAGTAATAGGAATGCCCGTATAAGCAAGGGTGTTCAATATAGCCGATGAACCAACTACGATAGCGCCGCTTTGCGGATAGCTGCTCACATATTTCAATTGTTCATCCAACAGTATCCAATTCAAATAAGCTTTCGGCTTACCCGTCGGATTTGGATCATTGGTCGTTAAAAAACTGTTGAGCGCACCATAAATGGGACTGGTAGATGTATTGTTCAGGTCAGTTATGGAACCTTTGCTGCCCGCTGCCATATTCACTACTCCTGTTGCCAGCGAGGCAAGCACATCGGTAAGCGAACTGTTCGGTGTATTAGTAGTCCCGCTGTTATAATAAGATTGAACAGAGATATCGATCTTATCTCCGCTCATGACCTTTAATAAAAGCGAAGGCCCTGTTTTCTGTCCGCTGCCATTAACCCTGGCCACACTGTCATTGGGATTAGTATAGGTGACATCATTGGGATAGCCGCTGACAGAGGTTCTGCGGTAACCGGTATTGGTAATATTGTTGAAGAGTTGGCTCTCCGTTGCCCGGTAAGCGGCTTCCATAGAAGCCAGGTATTGGGCAGTATCCTTTTGCTGGGTAAGCACCATGCGGGTATTGCCCAGGTGGTCTTTTACAAAAAAGTCATACTCATAACGGTAAGCGGTAGTGCCATTGGTGTATTTGTGAAATGCCCACCGGGTTCTTCCTTCTTCATGGGCAATGAACTGCAGCGTATCTACGCCTCCTCCTGGATTGGTAATGGTATCGGTTTGCTGGTACACAAAAGGCCCGATATAGAGTGTGGTGGTGGAATGCCTGCTGAGACTGTCTGTCGTTGTTTTGACAAGCTTGTTCCCTGCTGCATCATAGGTGTAGCTGATATTGCCTTTGGTGTTGACATGCATGAGGGTGGGTAGGTTGAGATAATTGTAGCTGATACTGCTGATTGATTTGTTATTGTCGAGCAGGATGTTCCCATTGCCGTCATAAGTATAATCGGTGCTGGTTTTGGTGGAGGGGTTATAGTGGAAATCACCCAGCCTGGAGTTCTGGTCATTGGAGGCATCGGTTACCCCCTGCAGCCTGTTGCTGGTCGTATAATAAGCATACACAAGGGAATCAATAGTGGCCGATCCGCCTACCTTGAATCCTTTCTGCGACAAAGTGAGGATATTGCCATTAACATCATAGGAGAGGTTTTTAGTAGAGAAATCGATATAGCTGTTGTCCCAGGCGCTGCCGCTGGTGTTTTGAACAAAATTGGCTGCTGTTAACCGGTTTGCGTTATCATAAGTGAAATCATATTTTCTGCCAACGCCATCGCCCGCACTCTTCCAAACAGTTCCTCCAATATTACCATTGTACTGCGGGTAAGTATAGCTGGTAGTTCCGGCAATGGAGGTGGTTTTGTCATAACCGAGCTCCATGCCGAAATAATGAGTAGCCGATCCGGTAATATAATTTTTGTTGATGCTGCTGAGCCATCCGCGGATATTGTAATCGTAAACAAGGCTGTCCACATTATTGCCGAGGTATTTTGCCTGCAGTTGCCCCAGTTCATTATACTGCATGCTGTCGATGAGTTGGTCACCGGCAGCGCCATCAATATTTTTCCATACTTTTTTTAGCCGGCCTGCATGATCATATTCCATTTTTGTAAAGACAGTATGCGTTTCAGCATTATTGCCCTGTTTCTGAAGTTGCAGATAAGTCTCCAACGGCCTACCGCTGAAATCGTATTGGGTAGTAGTGGTAGTATAACCACCTGTTATATTCTCTGCCTTATTTTGTATGATCCTTTCCCGATCATCATAAAAAAATGTATTGGCCAGTAA